>CADEFG010000456.1 GCA_902826505.1 uncultured Acidobacteriota bacterium | reverse complement strand
CATTTTGTAATAAAGAACCGCGCCGTCCATGATCTTTCGCTCGGCGAAATGCGTCATTGAATTAAGCGTTTTTTTAGGTAAAAAACGAAACATTCGCGTCAACCGGCGGGCGGCAAACTCGTGAAGATTCGTATGCCACGACCCGACGAGCGGAATTTGCAGCTTCCACGCCAGATAAGCCCCGACAATGCTGACATCGTTTAATCCCGTAATATGGATGACATCGGGGTTAAATTCCATCAATTCACGAAGCACGCGGTTGGTATGCCGCTGAAAAAGCGGGTCGTATTTCAGATCCTCATCCATCGGAAAAGAAACCGCCGAGCGTTTGAGCGAAAGATATTTGATGCTTTCGTCCGTCGTGCGCTCGGTTTTTTTTCCGGCATGAATACATAAATACGGATAGCCGTGACGTTTGGCATATCCGATCAGACGTTTACTGGTCATCGCAACGCCGTTTACTTCCAAAAAAGAATCGGGAAAAAAGGCGACGCGGGGAATTTTTTTCACTATTTAAACAAAAAGTTTGGCGGGCAAGCCCGCCGTCAATATTAAACCTAAATTATATAATTACCGGGGAAAATCTCTAAACCGCGTCTGACGACAGGCTCGGTGTAATATCGTCCAGATTCGGAGTTTCGAAATCGGTTTTGGCAACAGTTTTCGGCACGCGGTCGTATTTTTTTCGCGCGATGGCAAAAAACGGGCGCATTTTCGGGCTTCCGAAAAACCCGAGCGTTCTGATCGCGAGCCGCAGCCAGAGCGGTCCGCCGTTGACCCAGCCGTAAGCCGAAAGCGGATTTAAGCCTTCGCCTTTGCCGAGATCGAAATGAACGCGGTCAAACCAGCGCCGCCGATCTTCGGGAAAATCGGGATAATTTCTGAGAATCTCGGAAAACGACTGGAGTTGACGCGAATGCAGCGGCTGTTTGTATTCGGGCATCAAAACGACCTCGCTGCGGCGGTCAACGCGAATTTCCTCGACAAATTCTTCAAACGTTTTGGCGTTTGTCAGATTGATGACCGTATTCGGTTTGCAGCCGTGACGGTCGCCGCCGGTCGCGATCGGAATGCCCAACACCTCCGCCATTTCGATGACGGCTTTGTTTTCCGACCAGGCGCGGAAACCGTTGATCTCAAATGCGTGAATCCAGCGTCCGTGTTCCTTGATAAAATGTCTGAGCAGTATTTCGTGCTTTTCCTTGCCGACGATTTCGATGTCCCAGAGCGGATGATTCAAAATTATGAGAACCTGCGGAATCTCGTTGAGCATCGCAAAAAGTTCGTGCAAATGCTCATTGTTCGGCTTTTCGCTGAACGAATAATCGATTAGCGTTTGGGTCAGCTCGACGGCGCGGTCTTTCGGCAGATTATGGACGCCGACATGAAAGAAACCATATTCGAACGGCACTGTCCATTCGAGTGAAATCGGCGCTTTCGCGTTTTCTCGTTGTTCGTTGAGCGCTAAATTGCCGTCGATACTGTCATGGTCTGAAATCGAAACGATCGCTTCGAGACCGGCATCGTTGATCTGCGTTTTTTCGATCTCGTAAACATCGAACGGAGTCATCGGCGGCGACCAGAAAGCAGTCGAAAAATCGATCGCTTTCCCCTCGCGTTTTAAATATCGGTCGCGTTCCATTTTCCAGAAGAATGAAATGATCGGAAGTTTTTCCGCATAATGCGGGATAAAATCGAGCATTTCTTTGGAATATTGGGTATGACAATGGAGAGAAACGCCTGTTTTGGCTTTCGGGGCTAAATTTTCAGTCTCGTGCAAAATATGCAATCGCGTCTGTTTTAAATTCATTTTTGTCTCCAGTTACAGGTGCAACTAAACGTATAAAACTATCAAATCTCGTCAAAGATGTAAATTCGTCTGATGTCGGACTGTCTTGAACTGTTGTCTGTTTTTGCTTCGTTACCTATCCGTCACGTCTTACAATTTGAAAATTTTAGCATACCAGATGGAAAATTACAGTAATGTAAATTACATTGAAAAAAATAAAAAAAATTGTCACAAATCGAAAACGGGCGGTGTTTTCCATTTAACAAGCGGAAAAATACTTTCCCGTAAATTTTCATAAAAAGCTCGATTAAGAGGAGAAAAGCAATTATGTCCTGGTTAATATCATTAGTCCTGGCAGGTGTCGTTTTTACATCTGATTCAACTATTCCCGTGCAAAAAAGTAATTATTCGACTGGCGAAACGACGAAGGTCATTCGGTTGGACGAAACCGAGCGGTTCGAACAAACTTATCCCTTAAATGCCAACGGCAAAGTGAGCGTTTCGAACGTCAACGGTTCGATCTCGATCGATACCTGGGATCGCAACGAGGTCAAGCTCGAAGCCGTCAAAACCGCCGATGCCAAAGACCGTTTGTCGGAAGTCGAGATCAAAATCGATGCCCGCCAGGATTCTTTAACCATCGAAACCAATTACGACAATTGGAAGCGCGACGGCAATCGCGGCTGGAAAAATTACGGAAAGCTGACCGTTGATTATCGGTTGACCGTTCCGAAAAACGCGATTTTGGACGAGATCGAAACCGTCAACGGTTCGGTCAACATCACCAATTCCAACAATACGACCAAAGCCTCGACCGTCAACGGGCAGGTTCTCGCGACAAACTTACGCGGGACAGCGAATCTTTCAACCGTCAACGGCACGGTCGAAGCAAATTTTGACCAGTTGCAGTCATCGAGCCGAATTTCGCTCAACACCGTCAACGGCACGGTTAATCTGACGATTCCGTCGGACGCCAACGCGACCGTCAAAGCCGATACGGTCAACGGCAGTATCAATAACGATTTCGGTCTGCCGGTTCGCAAAGGTCAGTACGTCGGGCGCGATCTCTACGGCAAGATCGGCAGCGGCGACGTCCAGATTCGTCTGAACAGCGTCAACGGCGGTTTAAATATCAAACGCAAAAGCGACGGTAAAAGCGTGAATCCTTCGACCAATCTGCTGCCCCCGAAAAGCAAGGACGAGGATGAAGATTTTAACGACAACGAAGATGCCGAAGATGATGAAGACACGGACAATAACGGCTCGGTCAACATCAATAAAATGAACAAGGACATCAAAAAAACGGTCAAGAATTCGCAAAAGGAAGTCGCCATTGCGATGAAGAATTCGCAGAAAGACATCGAGAAAGCGCAGAAGGAAATGGAAAAGATCCAGCCTGAGCTAGCCAAAATAAACTCCGAAGAAATACAGGCAAAGATCGCCGAAGGTCTCAACCGCCAGAAATTAGCGATGGCGCGAATCGCGGACGCGAATTTTTTTGCCGGTGCGCCGGTGATCGAAAAAAAAAATGAGTCCTTTACCGTTAAAGGAACTCCGAAGGTTACCGTTGATGCCAAAAGATGCGCGGTGAGCGTGCGCGGCTGGGACAAACAGGAAGTCGAATATTTTATTACCCGAATCTCGAAAAAACGCGCCATCAAACCGCTCGCTCTGACGGTTGATCATTCCGATTCCGAAGTGAAAATCAGAGTCAACGGCGACAACGATCCCGAAAATCGCGAGTTCTGGAACGACACCGAACGTGTTCGGGTGGAGGTATTTGTCCCAAAAAAGTCGAATCTGCGGATTCTCACTGACCGCGAGATCCGCTTGGAAAATGTCTCGGGCGATATCGATTTGACGGGCGCCGACGAATCAATCAACGTCCGCGACGTTGACGGAAAACTCCGCGTGGCTTCCGGTGACGGCAGAATCCGCGTGATCGGTTTCAAGGGCGAAATCGAATCAACCACGGGTGACGGTGAAACGAGTCTCGAAGGCGATTTTCAAAAAATCACGGCGACGACCGGCGAGGGCAATATTATCCTAACTTTACCGGCTGAAGTTTCGGCGACGATCCGGGCAAATACCGAATCGGTTTGTCTTGACGGAATTGACAAGTCAAAGATTAAAACCGTTGACCTTTCGGAAGAATTATCGGTTTGGCGGATCGGAAACGGCACGGCGAACTACAATTTTAATGTTTCCGGCGGACAGGTTTTTATTCGAAACTTAAACGATTTGAAGTCTACTCTTTAAAGATTTAATTTTAGAATTAAAGAATATACCCGATAAGCTAATCCGGGTTTTTACCATAAACTCTGAAAAAAAACGCGCAAAATGATGTGAGTTTGAGCGCCAATTCGGAGTTTATGGAAACCGCTGTCAAAAAGTTTCCATATTTATTCAAGCATAATAAAAAGTTCTTTTTAGATAATTATTTTTTGAAACCTTTTGACCGAATCGGCGTTTTAGTCAGCAGAAATTCATTTTTTCTATTTTTATCATACCCGATAATTTATTTTCTATTCATAAAAAAAGAGGTGAAGTATGAAAGCCCTGTGCGCATTTATAGCGGTTTTATTTTTTACGATTTATGTTCCCGCGCAAGCTGCCAATCTAACGGAAACGAAAGAGCCCGAAAAACCAAAAGAAACAAATCCCGCCAACAAATCCAAAGTAGTTATTCCACCCGAAAAAGCGATTCCCATCAAAATTCCGAAAACCGAAACTGCGATTACGATTGACGGTAAACCGGACGAAGAAATCTGGAAACAAGCCGCCGTTTTTAAGGATTTCTACCAAACCTATCCGGGCGATAATACACCCGCTTCAAAACCGACCGAAGTCCTTGTGATGTATGACGAAA
>CADEFG010000455.1 GCA_902826505.1 uncultured Acidobacteriota bacterium | reverse complement strand
CGCCTTTTTTGCCGCTCTCAAAATTGAGCAGCGAAAATTTTTCGCCGCCTTTGATCTTTCCGAAGGTTGTTTTCGAATCCAGATATTTACCGTTCTCAACGCCGCCGATCAAATTGTCGGAGCTGATGAGAGGTGCATCCGTATTGTCTTCGCTATTAAAAAAAACGAACGGCACAACCGATGTTTGTGCCGCTGCCAATATATTAAAACTCAATAAAACCAGACTTATTTTGATGATTCGCGCCAAATTTCGTTTCATAATTTTTTATTTCGCGTCCTTGAAGAAAAAGAAGAAAAACGCGGCGGCGTGTCGGGGATTGATGCCTTTCGCGTAGCCGATCGTGCTGCGCGACGAGTTTTCGACCGTTCCGTCGGAATTGACATAACCGATCGTCGAACGGCTCGCATTTTCGACCGCTCCGCTTGAAGTTATATAACCAATGGTCGAACGGCTCGCGTTTTCGATGGTCCCGTTTTCCGTAATGTAACCGATCGTCGAACGACTGCTGTTTTCGACCGTCCCGTTATTGTTGATGTAGCCGATCGTCGAACGGCTTTTGTTTTCGACTGTCCCGTTGTCCCGGATATAACCAATCGTCGAACGGCTCGCGTTTTCGATCGTTTGCGCGAAAGCCGCCAAACTCAACAAAAATAAAAGCCCGCCCGCAAATAATATTTTTCTCATAAACTTTTGAATTTCCTCGCTTTTTAGAACGCTGTTTCCCCGACAGCTTGCAAAATCAAAATTGGAGCGCGAACGATTTCGACCGCGCTCCAATTAAAACGATTCCGGCAACCGGCGATTTCCGGTTAAATAGAATCCGGCACGTATAAGAAAACCGTTTCGACACTTTTGCTCGTGTCGCGCGTGCTCGACGAATTGCCCGATAAATACCAATCAGTTAAGCTTTTCCATTCGATCTTTCCGACTCCGACCGGCGCCGGATTATACACGAGAAGCATATGACCAAGCCCCGGAAACCACATAATTCCGGCAATCACGACGATATGCGTTTTGCCGTTGACCCAGAGCGGTCCGTATTGTTTGAGCCAGCCTTCGAGCGTTTCGACGGTCGGCGTGACCGGCGGAATCCCTTCGAGCCCGAGCCGTTTTGCCATCTTTAATATTTGCGGATTAGCGATTCCCTTGTTGTCGTCCTTGATCTTTTGACATTCGGCATCGAGTTCGGGCGGAATCAAACCGCCGATCGATTGCTGTCTTTGATCCATTTTCCATTGAATCAACATCGTCGCGCTGGCATACCAGCAACTCATGTTTAATTGCTGCGGGATCAGCGTCATTCCTTGAACAATATAAGCCATAATTTTCTTAAACCTCCAATCTGATTTAGGTTTCAGACGGAGATTCAAAATTTCTTTTGCCCAGAAACCGATACGCGAAATAAATTATCAATCCGATCGCCGCCATATAAAGCATCACTTTTCCTTCTTTTTGATAATCAACCCGCGTCAATAGCCAGATTATTAGAATCAGCGACAAGACAGCCGCGACGATTCCGAACGGCGCGGTAAATTTGGCGGGCGGCGCATCTTTTCTTCGGCGAAATACGGGCAAAGACGCGCAGGTCGCGGCATAAACCAGCAATCGGGTGATCGTCGCGATCGTCAGCGCGGTGACGAACGACGTTTGAATCGTAAAAATAAAAATCACGATCGAAGTCAGGATGATCGAAACGTAAGGCGTTTTGAATTTTGCATGCGTTTTCGCCAATATTGCGGGCAATTCCTTTTGTTCAGCCATTGCAAACGGAATCCGCGACGTTGCCAGAAAACCGCCGTTCAAGTTTCCCAGAACCGAAACGAGCGCGCCGACGGCGATGAACGACGCGCCGAAACTGCCCATAAACTTCCCTGCCGCTTCCGCGAGCGCGCTTTCGGAGGTTGCCAGTTCGGGCAAAGTTCCGATTGAAACGATTTGAATCAGAATAAAAAGAAGGGTACAAAAAACGAGCGCGAGCAGCAGCGCGAACGGCACGGACTTTTGCGGGTCTTTTGTTTCGCCCGCCGGAATGACCGCCGCTTCAAAGCCGACGAACGCGTAAATTAAGATCAAAATCGCGCTCGAAAACGAAGCATATTCGGGAATCGCGCTGAAATTAAAGTTCGCCGGATCGATAAAAAACATCCCGACGAGCACGAAAACAAAGAGCGGAATGAGCTTTCCGACCGTAAAAACATTCGTCAAAAGCGAAGATTCGCGGACGCCGAGAAAGTTGATGACGGAAATCGCCAAAACCACGAGGCTGACGATCAAATAACGCCAAAAATCCGTTTTCGCCGCCGGAAAAAGAAAACCGGTATAAATCAAAAGCGCATTGCAATTGGTCGCAAACGTCGTCACGCGAACAACCCAGTAAAGCCAGCCGACCTCGAACCCGACCGCCGAACCGAACGCTTCCCGCGCGTAGAGATACATGCCGCCGGTCGCCGCAAAACGGCTCGAAACCTCGGCAAAACAAACGACGATCAGCCCGACGATGACCGCGCAGGCGACAAACGCGAACAAGCTGAAACTGCCGATCAAACCCGTCACCTTTGCGGGCAGCAGGAAAATCCCCGTCCCGATTACCGTGTTGATCGCGATCGCCGTTAAATCCCAACGGCTGATGCCGCGAACAAGGTTTTCCTGCGTGTTTTGTTCTGCTTCCATTGTAGTTTTTTTTGATGATTTTACAATATTTTCGATTGATCCGAATTTTGAAAATTCGCCCGAACTTTTTTGTTGACCGCTTTTCGTTTATACTCTGAAAAAACACTTTCCGCAAAGACTTTCAGAGGAAAATTGAATGAAAAAACTGTTTACCGCACTTTTTTGTCTGATCACAATTTGTCAGTTTAGCGTAACGATGAACGCTCAAAACCTGAAAAAATCAAAAGAATTTACGCTTCCGGCGGATTATCAGCCGCTGGCGCTCGAAAATTCGCCCGCGCTGCAAACGCTTTTAGATTCGGCGGTCACCGAAACGCTTGAAAAATTCAAAGATAAAAACCTAAAATCAGAGAATATTGCCGCGACGCTGATCGATCTGCGCGACGCGAACAATTTGAAATGGGCGAGCGTGCGCGGCGAGGAAAAGATCTATCCGGCTTCGGTCGTCAAGATGTTTTATATGAACGCGCTCGAGCGCTGGCTCGCCGACGGGCGCGTCAAAATGACGCCCGAACTGGAGCGCGGACTTAAAGATATGATCGTTGATTCGTCGAACGAAGCGACGCAGTATATTCTCGACGTTTTGACGCAAACGTCGAGCGGCGCGGAAATGCCCGCCAAAGAATTCGAAAAATGGGCTGCCAAGCGCAACATCGTCAATCGTTTTTACGCGGCTCAAAATTATCAAAACATCAACGTCAATCAGAAAACCTTCTGCGAAGACGCTTACGGAATCGAACAGCAGTTTCGCGGCTATAAAGGCAACAACCGCAATATGCTGACGACGAACGCGACGGCGCGGCTGTTGGCGGAAATCGTTTTGGGAAAAACCAACACGCCCGAGCGCACGCGCCTGATGATGGATCTGATGAAGCGCGATTTTAGCGGAACGACCAACGACGCGGACGATCAGGCGCACGGGTTTACGGGCATCGCGCTGATTAACAAAGGTTTGAAAGATGCGCGGCTCTGGTCGAAAGCCGGCTGGACGAGCACGACGCGCCACGATGCCGCGTATATCGAAACGCCCGGCGGTTTGAAGTTTGTGCTCGTCGTTTTTACCGAAAAATTTGCCAATGAACGCGATATAATCCCGACTGTCGCGGGAAAGATTCTTGATGATCTGGGAGCAATAAGATGAAAAAAACGTTACTTTTTATCGCGCTGGCAGTAATTTTTTGTGCCGCGTCCGGCGTTTCGGCGCAGCAGACCGTCAAACGCATTGCGCTGAAATCTGACTATCTGCGGGTCGAAGGCACGATCAAGGTCGGAGAAACGATCACCTACGTTTTCAACTACACCAACCGGAAACAGGCGATCGCCATTGATCTTGAGACAAACTTGTCGAGAGAAAAAACGTCTCCGCGGTTTATTCTCTACCAGCCGAACGGAAAGCCGTTTTACGAAACAGTTCCGAGTATCGCCGAAAAACCGATGACCCGGATGCGTTCTTTGATCCGGACGGGAAACAACTACAAGCTGGTTCTGCAATTACCCGAAGGAACCGTTTCCGATAAACCGGTTGATTTTGTGCTAAGATTTTATATACCCGACCCGAATAAAAGACCATACGGATTATGATGAAAAAACAATTCAAACTGCTTTTAATTTTCGCTTTAGTTTTATCGTTGACCGCAATTTCAAAGGCGCAATATCAAAAACCGCCGAAGGAAATCGAGGATGTTTTAAATGCGCCGGCGATTCCGTTTACTTCCGTTTCGCCCGCCAAGGATAAGATCGCGCTGTTTGAGCCGGTTCGTTACCCGCTGATCGCCGAGCTCGCCCAACCGATGCTGCGGCTCGCCGGCATTCGCATCAATCCGAATACGAATGCCCAGCACCGGCAAACTTATTCCATCAATCTGACGCTCAAAAACATCGCCGACGGCAAGGAAACGCCCGTTCGGTTGCCCGAAGGCGCACAAATCTTTTCGCCCGTCTGGAGCGCCGACGGAAAATACATTGCGGTCGGGAATATCACGCCCAA
>CADEFG010000454.1 GCA_902826505.1 uncultured Acidobacteriota bacterium | reverse complement strand
CGGCACCGTGCATTCCGCCGTCACGCGTTTGCCGCGCGTGCGCATAATATTGACCTGCGAGGCTTTTTTGTCGGTCGCGAAATTCGATTCGAGATAAAAATGTTTGATGATGTCCTTTTCGTAAGCGTCGATGATCCAGCTGCATGCGGCAAAGGTCGCGCGACCGACCATATTTTGCCCGGCGGCATCGCCCGTCGTGTAATTAAACCGGAGATAAACGAATTTGTTTGAAGTATACGGATCGATGTATTTCAGCTTCGCGACGCTCGAGGTCGCTTCGGCTTCTTCCTTGATCTTTTCGATGTTGCTCAAAACCCAGCCGACGAATTTGCGACCTTCGCGGGCGTCTTCGAAGACAAAAACCGGCGCGCGCTGCATCGCATCCGAAACGACCGTCGATTTGACGCCGCCCGACAGATTTAAAACCTTGATGCCGCGATTATACGAAGCGATCAAAGTTCCTTCGGTCGTCGCCAGAGGAATCAAAAAATCGCCGGTCGCGTATTCGCCGTTAACTTTCAAAGGTCCGGCAAAACCGACCGGAATTTGCGCGACACCCGTGAAATTTTCGCAGTTGCCGGCAGTCGTGTGCGGGTCGAACGAATAATGTCTGAGATGTTCAAGACGCGCGCCCGTATATTTTTCGACAAAATCCTGCCGCGCCCGAATCGCGTTTTCGGAATAATCGTCCTGGTTGTCGCGCGGAATCCGCACTTCGAGCGTTTCGGTTTGGGCGATCGAATCTTCGACCTCAAACTTGAGCGCGCCGAACGGTTTTGCCTTAAAAGCGATGCCAATTTTATGTTTGCCGGTTTCGAGATTTCCGATCGCGCATTTGACGGTCAAAACTTTTCTGAGCGGAAAGGCAACATTTGCGACGGTTTCAGCCGGCACGAATTGCCCGTCGCCGAGATCGACCGAAACTTGTTCGCGGGGAACTTCGCTGCCGTCGATTTTAATGCTTGTCAGTTCCGAAAACTCGCCGTCGCTCAAGCGGTTTTTGAGCGCGAACTGGACGCCGCCGTCAATGTTCTTCAGACTGTTGTTCGTATAGAGTTGCCGCAAAAGCATACTCGGAATCGGAAAGAAACTCATCGTTTTGTTTATCCTTTTGAATGAAATGTTACGCGTCTCGGTGAATTTTACTTTTGTTAACCGATAAATTCAAATTTTGACCGCGATTAAAGATAGATTAAACTTCTAAGAATGAAAATCTTCGCGGTTGTCTTTATTTTTTTGATGTTTCTGATTAATTCAAACGCCCAATGGCAAAAACAGAATGTTGACACGAAAGCGAGCCTGCGCGGGCTTTCGGTCGTCAGCGAAAAAGTGATCTGGGCATCGGGCACGGGCGGCAGCGTTTTGCGCACCGTTGACGGCGGAAAAAATTGGTCGGTTCTGAAAGTTCCCGACGCTGAAAAGCTCGATTTTCGCGACATCGAAGCGTTTGACGAAAATACAGCTTATATTTTGAGCATCGGCGAGGGCGAATCTTCGCGGATTTACAAAACAACGGACGGCGGCAAGACTTGGAAACTCCAGTTTCAAAATACGAATCCGAAAGCGTTTTTCGACGCGCTCGCCTTTTTCGACGCGAAAAACGGCATCGCGATGAGCGATCCGGTTGACGGCGAGTATTTGTTTTACGCGACTTCGGACGGCGAAAATTGGGAACCTTTGGGCAGAAAAAGCGCGAACGAATTTATCAAACCAACGGGCGCAAAAGCCAAAACGGGCGAAGCGGCGTTTGCGGCAAGCGGAACTTGTCTGGTTGCAAACGACGGCGAAATATTTCTCGTTTCTGGCGGCACGGACGCGCGGGTTTTTCGTTCAAATGATCGCGGGCTGAATTGGACTGTGGTTGAAACGCCGATTGTCAAAGGGACGGCGGGCAGCGGAATTTTTTCGATCGCGATGTTTGATAAGAAACAAGGCGTGATCGTCGGCGGAAATTATGAAAAGCCCGATGAAATCAACAATAATCTGGCGTTCACAGCGGACGGCGGAAAAACCTGGAATTTATCGAAAGGCTTAAACGGTTATCGTTCGGGCGTTGTTTACGTCGATAAAAAAACGATTCTCGCAGTTGGTTCAAGCGGTTCGGATTTATTGACCGACGGCGGCAAACGCTGGAAAAATCTCGATAAGGAAAACTACAACGCGGTTGCCGCAAAGGGCAAAAACGCGATCTGGGCGGTCGGCGCGAACGGTTTGGTTGCAAAATTTTCTTTGAAATAAATATGAAAAATCTAATTTTAATTTTGCTTGCCGCCGCTTCGTTGAATTTATCCTGCGCTCAGCCGCAAAAATTCGAGGCAAATTTAGCCGTAACAAATACGAATAATCAGCCGAATGCGGAGGTTTCAGCAACTCCGACGGATGCGCTCATTTTTACGATTTCCGAGGACGGAAAAGTCTTTTTGCAAAAAAAAGACAAAAAAGAATTGCTCGGAACGACTTCCGAAACGGAAAAACTTGGTCAATCATTTATCGGTTTGCTCAAAGAAAAGTCAGATAAAACCGTGTTTTTCAGAGCGCCGCGCAGTATGAAATACGGAGAATTAGATGCGGTCATTAATCTCTTAAGATCAGCGGGCGCAAAGCCGATCGGATTGCAAATAGATGGCTTAGAGCAATAAAACAGATGCAATTTGCGTGGTATGACATCATCGGTTCGGTCGGCGTCGCGACGATAATTTTGACTTACATTTTGCTGCAAACCGAACGAATCCGGAGCGAAAGTCTGCTTTATTCCGTTTTGAACGGTTTGGGCGCGGGGCTGATCGTTTTTTCGCTCATTTACAGTTTCAATTTTTCGGCTTTCGTCGTTGAATCCTTATGGGTTTTGATCAGTCTTTACGGGATTGCGAAATATTTTTTGAAAAAATAGGCACAGTATTTCAAAGGGTTTTTTATAGGATTGCTTGGCGTCTTTGCGCCTTTGCGGCGATGTATTTTGGATTTACCCGATAAATAAAAATGAATTTCCCGCAAAGGTGCAAAGGCGCAAAGACGCCAAGCCGCAAAGTGTTAGGAATACATTCACTCTTTTTTTGTTTTGAATTTCACGATTGTGTTCTGCAAAGGATAACCGTCAATCGATCGGAACGAGTTTCCGGTGACGGCGAATTCGTATTCCCAATCGGGTTTTAATTTGACCTCGACGGTAAATTTCGTACGGTCGGCGCTGTAGCCGACGACCTTTTCGATCGGGTATTTTGCCCTGCCGCCCGCGCCCAAATTTATCGAATAGCCTTTTCCTTCGAGCGGTTGGTCGAAAGTAAAGGTTATTCGCGTAAGGCGTGAATCGACATCCTCGGCACCATTCGCAAAATCGTCGATCGAAACGATTCGCGGCTGACGCCGCTCGAAATTTTTCGCCTTCTCGTCAATCCGTTTGGCGAGATCCGCCGTGTAACCTTCGATCAGCGGCAGAAAAGAGCGGAAAGTCGGGTAAAGTTTGCGGCTGTTTTCGTAGGTTCCGAGCAGCACGAATAATTCGTCAATCCACAAAAAACCGTTGTTTCGTTCGTTAATGAGTTCGGCGGAAACCTTTTCAAATTTCTGATGGTCAAAAAGATAACGGATCACGGCGGCGCGTACCAGGGATTCGACGATCGTCGTTTCCCAAGTTCCATACGCCATTTTTGCCATTTTTTCGGCGACCGGCTGAAAGATCTTTTCGCCGTTCGGTTGAAATTGTTTTTCGCGGGCATCGACCAGATGATTGATAAAACTATGGTTAAATTCGTGGATGATCGTCGGGAGAAAATCATCCGCGAAAACCGGCAGCCCTTTTTCGTCCATTTTCCAGGCGCCGATAATCGCAAACAATTCTTCTCTGCCGTCGGGGTAAACGACCTTCGGACCGAAATTCATGCCGCCGTTGAGGAGTCCGACGTATAAGTTGAACGAGCCTTTCGGAACTTCGCCGTAAAAATTTTTGTACCACGCAAAATCGACTTTCGAGATGACTTCCTGCATTCGCTGTTCGGCGATTTTATAAAGCCCGGCGTGTGATTTGAAAAAGGCTTCGCAATCGGCGTCCTTGTCAAATTTTTGGAGCAGTTTTGTAAATTCTTCCGCCGCTTGTTTGCCCCAGCGGCGATCGGGCGCGGAATCCGAAAACGCAAACTTCGGCGTCAGGTTCGGGTTCAGATGCACCGCCAAACTCGGCACGGCGTCAAAAGCTATGCTGTTGCTCGTCCGGACTTTTCGGGCAAATTCGACCGCCGGATGATTTTTGTATTTGGCGAAATGTTTGTCTACATCCGAGGTATACGATTTGAAATCATCACGCTGGTATTCGCCGTATTCAGCGAGCCGCGCGATGATGCTCGTCAGCTCGATGCGGCGGTCAACCTTCGCGGTGACCATTACCGTTTTATCTTTAACCGGCTTCAGGGTTTGAGCATTTATCTGGACAAAGGAGGAGGAAAGCAGAAAAATGGCAGACAAAATAATTTTCATAAAGTTACCTCAAAATTTACATATAAAATGGAGCGGTGAATTTTTATGATAACAATCGAGTAAACCTCGGGTCTTGAACGTTTTGAACCTGCCCGAAAAATTATTTTGCGAGTTTGCGGAAATTGGCGGGCGTGATGCCGAATTCGGTGGTAAATGTTCGCGTCAGATGCGATTGGTCGGAAAACCCGACCTGGCAGGC
>CADEFG010000453.1 GCA_902826505.1 uncultured Acidobacteriota bacterium | reverse complement strand
TTTGCGGGAAATTAAATCATTCATTTATGACCAATTTATTTCCCGCAAAGACGCTAAGATGCTGAGAAAAAATATCAAGAAACTTAAAAAACGGAGTACTGAGTTCCAATTCCTTAAATTAAGCAATCGCTCTCTCGTGTGAGCTCTAACCAAGCAAACACCGGTTTTCACCGCAATTTCCAAGGGGGTTGGAAATTCATCAACCTATTTTCCGCCGATGGGCATTTTTATTTGCGGGCGTTCGAGAATTAACGGCTTTAACTCGAAGAATCGCGGCGGCAGAACGTAAAGCGTAGATTTAGCTCTGATCCACTGCGCCCAGCGACCGATCCGGTTACTGCCGTAAGCGATCCACATATAACCGCGTTCCGTGCCGTAACCGCCGGTTTCGCCCCAGCCTGCGCCCCACGAATTTTTAATCAGCCACGCGCCTTTCGAATCGTCCCAGCCGATCAGTAAAACGGCGTGATTCGTCGAGGTGTTGTTGCCTTCATTGAATACCCCGGAAACATATGCCTGAAAAGCACCGGTCGCGTTGACCGAAACCGACAACGGTCCGTATTCGCAAAGCGCCTGCTTAAGCTCGGCAACGCTCGGGTTTTCGACCGCCGGATTGACAAATCCGGTTGCGACCGCGTCGTAAGGCGTCGCCACGCCCGGGTTGAGCGGACCACTCGTTGCCGTATAAGGAACTATCCCTTCGGTCGCCGTACCCGTCGCGACGAGAAAAGCATTGGCGTTGGCGCGATTGCCGCCCGCGCAGCTGCCCGCGCCGCTGTTGGCTAAGATATACTGTTCGGATTCGTCCGTGGTGGAAGCGTTCCGAATCAGATAATTGCTTTCAAGCGCGCCGATCACGGCAAAAGCCCAGCAGCTTCCGCAGCCGCCCTGATTTTTCACCGGCGTGACCTTGTTTTTCTTGCGCCAGTCAAAAGCCGCGAGATTCGCTGAACAGTTGAGCTGGAGCTCCGGCAGTTTAACACGCATTTTAGTCATGTAAGCGGTGCGTGCTTCGTTGTCGAGCTTGATTCTTTCGACCGCCGCGGCGTTCACGCGTTGTGCGATCGCCGACATATTCGAAGGAATGAAATCGCCCGTCAATTTTTCGAGCGGCTGGTCGAGCGCTTCCGTATAGCCGACGCTGAACGTGAATTTTTTGGTCTGAATTTCGCCCCGCAGGGTCGATAATTTTTGTCTGATCGGCGCCGGTGCGGTTTTTTCGCGTTCTTCATAATTGATCTGCCCAAAGCCGCTTTCGACGAATGCTGAGCTGATCAATAGACCAATAGCCAATCCACTCGTAATTAATTTTGATAATAATCTGTAATTTTGTTTCATAGTTACATACCTCTTAAAAAAATTTAATTTTCAATGGGCAAATTCGATTTTTGAAAAAGAGCAATCGAATTTGATCGTCAAAAAATTAAATTCCGGACTTGCTAATTCGAATTTTCAAACGAATTTTTTTTATTGGCTTAACTTCTTTTTCCCAAACTCGAAGGTAATCAAATTCAATCCAAAATTTACCCGTTTTCACTGCATTAAAACGAAATATTTGGGTTTCAAAGCCGCTTTCACTGTTTTTATCGGCTGCTTCTACTGATTCGCCGATAAACTGCAACCGCGTTTTATTTTTGACCGCAGCCTGCCATCTGTAACCGGTGCCGAACTGCGCCTGTAATTTCAGAACCAGTACATCGCCTTTGTTTAATTGTATTTTTCGGGTATCGTCCTGATCCGAAAGGTTTATGGTACGCACCGATTGCGCTTGAGCCTGACAAAAACCCAGCCAATCGCCGCCGAATAAGGTGACTGCCAGAATGTTCAAAAATAAGACGTACTTCAGCATAATTTCAGTTCAACTTTAACGGGTAAAAAATGTTCCCGACCATTGTTAATTCAAATTACATACCATCTTTTTGTTAGGGATAAACCGTTGTAAACTCATCAGTGGTATGTTTAATCAGGATTTCTGAACGGGTAATTTCACCCGTTCGACCGGATAATTATTCCCGGTTCAAAACGGCGATTCCAGCTTCGAAAAACCGCAGCGAAAAATGTCCGCATCATAAAAAAAAGGAACGAAACCAAATATAGCCTCGCTGGCAATATCGAATATTCTGACCGAAATAAAGGCAGTGGCGGCAATCAGCACCGCCTTGGCAAAAGAACAGGTGACCGGTTCGCCTACTTCGAGCCGGATGCTGGAAGTTTTTGTGAAATGCTAACGGTTTGTGCTGCCCGCCGCCGCCCGAAGCCTTTTCGAGGCAGTTAATTTGTGTCACCGAATAATTGTTAACCGCAAGATTTTCGGTCACGGTGACGCCGTTGGTCGTGCCGAGATTCGTTAGTTAACCGAAAAGCTGAGGGTTGCCCGCATTGGAGCCGTCGTCAACGAGCGATAAATCGGTGTAGCCGAAAATTTGAGCGGTTTGCGAGCGTTTGCGCGATGATCGTTTGAATGATTTAAACCTACTTGTAGAATCCGCTTAATACTCAGCCGCTAAAACAAAAATTGATTGATAAAGCTCCTGAATTGCTTGGATCGGCAAATGAAGTTCAAATCAATTTTAAACGCCAAATAATTTATTGTCTCAAGTAATAAAACGGTAAGTGTTGTTCTTATGAAGTAAAAAATCACCCGATTCGCGGGGTGATTTTTCCCGTCGATCAATCCTTCCTGATTTTTTTTTCTGAGATGGGAAATTACTGATTACTTTCTTAATAGAACGGCGCCCGAAGTTTGATGCGGATAAGGATTATGAAATAAATTACGACTTCGGTCGAAGTTGTCAAACGACCGGAAAAACCTAATTGATTATTGAATTACCCGCCTTATAATTTTACTCCTCACAAGCTGAATTTTTCTAATTGAGGTTAGAAAAAAACATCATAAAATCAATCGAAACCGTTATTCGTTTCAACGTTTGATCAAATCTGCCGGGAGACGGCATGACACTTGCGCGGGAGAAATTAAAAGCTGCCAGCTTTAATTTTAATAAAAAAGGAGAATTTTATGAGTACTGAACAAAATACGCCGGTGGCGACGGCTCCGGCGCTTACTGATGAAACCGCAATACCAACGAGACCAAAGTCTATTAATACAGAAAACAGTTTGTCGCCGGTTTTTGTCGAAGCCGAAAAATTGCTCCAGCGATTTGCCGAACTGACCCGGGAAACCGCCGCCAAAGCCTACGAGTTTTTCCAAAAACGCGGTGGTGAAATCGGCAGGGAATTAGATGACTGGTTCAAAGCCGAATCGGAAATTCTACGACCCGTTCCGGTTGAAATTACTCAAACCGACGAGCAAATCTACGTCAATGCCTCAGTGCCGGGTTTTAAACCCGGAGAAATCGAAGTCAGCGTAAAGGAAAATACATTGATTTTAAGCGGAAAGACCGAAGCGCAAGAAAAAAGTGAAAACGAAAATTTGGTTTATACCGAATGGCGCAGTAATAGCTTTTTCCGGAGTATCCCGTTAGAAGCGAAAATTGATCCGGAAAATGTCAAAGCGAATCTCAAAGACGGCATTTTGTACTTAACTTTGCCAAAACTTCCGGCGTAGGAACTGGTTAAAGTGACCGTCACCGAATAAATGACGTATCGCCTGATCAAGGAGGTAAATTTTTATTTTCTTGATCTTTAAAACTTTTAAATTGTTTTTCAGTAACAAAATCTTAAATTACAAGTAAAAATTCTGCGGCTAAAGGTGAGTAGTTTTACCCGCTGACCGCGAAAAATTTCCCACTCCTGCTTTTATTTACCGCTCTCGGGAATAATCCAATCAAGCAATCTAACCGTATTTATTCAGAATTAGAAAGGGAATATTACTTGCAGTTATTACCAATAACTATAAAGATTTTCAAATGGATGGAACAGGAAATAATGAAAATTTTATTTGCGACCGACGGTTCGACCTTCAGTCAGGCGGCGGTCAAAAAAATGTGTCGGTTGGTCGCCACTGCGAAGGATGCGGCGATTAAGATCGTTTCCGTTTACAGCATAGTCATTCCGCTCGATGACTTTGCGCCGTCCGCGGAATTTACAGAAGAGCTTGAAAAGATTCAAAAGGCGCAAGCCAAGAATGCTGCCGAAAAAGCCGCCGAGACAATTGGTCAATGTCTGCCTGATTCAAAACTCGCTCTAACGACGAAAATCAGCTTCGGCAAACCGCCGCGGGTAATTGTTGAAACGGCAAAAGAATGGAACGCGGATTTGATCGTTATGGGCACCCACGGGCGCGGCTTTTGGAAACGAATGCTGGTCGGCTCGGTTTCCGATGCGGTCGTCCATTACGCGCCCTGCTCGGTTCTCGTCATTCGGGACGCCAAAACTTTTAGCGAAAATATGCAATTGGAATAAATATCAATCAGGAAGGAAATTTGTATGCATGAAAAGATTCTCGTGGTCGATGATGAGCGGTTGATTCGCTGGACGCTGAGCGAATCGCTGCGCGGTTGGGGATTTACACCGCTCGAAGCGGAAAATGTCCGCTCGGCGCTTCAAATCTTCGAGGCTGAGCAACCGGCAATCATGCTGCTTGATATAAATCTTCCGGACGGTTCGGGACTCGATGTGCTCCGTGAAATCAGGCGGCAAAAGCCGGATGCGATCGTGATTATGATCACGGCAAACGTTTTGGTCGATGATACGATTGCCGCACTTCGCGCCGGCGCTTATGATTTTATCGGAAAGCCGAT
>CADEFG010000452.1 GCA_902826505.1 uncultured Acidobacteriota bacterium | reverse complement strand
TCGGCGATCAGCTGCGCGGTTTTGCCCGTATAAAACTCCGTCGCGCCGAACTTTTGCATTCTGCCGAGCGTTTGAGCGAGTTCGGGTTGTTTGAGAAGATCGCCTTCCTCGAACATTTTGCCGCCGTTCAAAAATATTTTTTTGCTGTCTTCATATTTTTCGAGCGTGTTCTTATAACCCTTAAAAAGTTCTGCCAGCCGATAACTGAGAACATAACCGTTTTGAGCCAAAGCCCGCGCCGGTTCGATCAAATCTTTCCAAAGTATTCTCTTTGAGCCGAATTTCTGATATGCTAAGTCAAGTCCGGCAGGCGTGCCGGGTACGCCGGAAGCGCGGTAACCAACCGTCGAAGATCCTTCGCCCTTAATCAAATTTCCTTCATTATCAACAAAAACATCGCGCGTCGCCGCGAGCGGTGCCATTTCGCGATAATCGATCGCGGCGGTCTTTCCGTCCTTGAAACGGATCAGCATAAATCCGCCGCCGCCAAGATTTCCGGCTTCGGGATAAACAACCGCCAGGGCAAGGGCAACGGCAACCGCCGCGTCAATCGCATTACCGCCTTTTTTCATCACTTCGACCCCGATTTGGGAGGCTAATTCGTGTTGCGAAGCGACCATTCCATGCTTTGCGCGAACTGGTTCACGCCACGCTCCGAAAGTATTTTGCGGCAGCGGGAATAAATAAAGAATGAAAAGGAATAAAACAAAAAAGGCTATTTGGCGGTTAAATTTCTTCATATTTGGAAAAAAGGTTTTGTGTTTTTTCTTTTACATTACGGAAAAATGAGCAATTTTTCAAAAAAATAATGTCTTTTTTGTAGTTTCGACTTTATTAATTGTTTATTCAAAACAAAAAAATCTTGGAATTTATCTAAAAATAGAGTAAATTTGAAAGTTAATAATTCACTGGTTCAAGTTTTCGACAATTTTATCTTCCGAAACATAAAGATCAGCTTTCGGTGAGGAGTATTTTGTAATATGAAAAAAATATTTTCGTTTATTGTAATAATCACAATGTGCCTGACGGCAATTCTTCCGGTTTTCTCACAAAAAAAACAAGGCGTCAGCTTGAAAAAGGTTCCCGCGCCCAAACTAATGCCGCAGTTTGAAGTTAAACTTCGCAGTGCGGAAGCATTTTCCGACGGCAACGGAGTTTACATCCAATGGCAAGCCGAAACCGAAACGCAAAATCTAGGGTTCTTCGTATATCGTGTCGGTGGCAAAGGAACTGAACTCGTGAGTCCGGCAATCGTCGCCGGTGGTTCCTTAATTTCAAGCGAAAAAATTGTTACTGGTGAAAGATATTCATTATTTGATGCGCAGGGCGATTTTACAAATTCCTACTATATCGAAAGCCTTGGGGCAAACGGTCAAAGACAAACTTTTGAACAGATCTTTCCGAAATATCTCGACAATCTGGCGCCGGTTTCCGGTACGACCTCCGAGGATTTGATCAAAAGAACAGAAAAAGTGAACCGCCCGGACGAAAGAAATTTGGCGAACCTTCCAAAGGATTTGAAAGCTCAGGTTGAAGCGAATAGCCTTCCGCCGGATATTACCACACAGCGTTGGGTCGCTTCACAGGTCGGTGTCAAAATCGGCGTTAGTCGTGAAGGCGTGTATCGCGTTTCGCGCAACGAATTACAAAATGCCGGATTTAATGTCAATACACCGGGCAGTCTCTGGCAATTATATTTGGATGGTAAGGAACAATCCATCATTGTCGGGGCAAACGACTCTTATATCGAATTTTACGGCAAAGGGATTGATACGGTGGAAAGCGCTACAAAAGTGTATTATCTAATTGCCGGAGCGCAGAACGGCAAAAGAATCGGGACGACCGTCATACGTACGTTATCGGGAACTGTGGCGGCAAATAATTATTTCCAATCATTTGTTCGAAAAGAACGAAAACTTTATATTTCATCGGGCATTTTGAACGGTGAGGCTGAAAATTTCTTTAGCAATGTCGCGATTGTCGGTTCAAGTTCGCCGAATCCGCCGGTCACCACTTTAACTTTTAATCTGACAGGAGTAGATTTCAGCGCACCGCAATGTTCGATTCAACTCGGAATGCAGGGCATCACAACCGCTGCTCATCAAATCGTTGCGACGATTAACGGTGTGCCGATGGATCCGATCAGCGGAACCGGAAAAATCTTGATGACCGGTAATTTCGTGGTGCCGACCAGCGTTTTACGCGAAGGCGTCAATACTTTGCAAATACAAACCTACGGAGGTTCGGCGGATGTCAACCTGACCGAATCGATCAAAGTAGATTACCTGCGCAAATATGAGGCAAATCAAAACTTTGTTTCATTTTATACCTCAAATTACCGAACCAGCACGGTTTCAGGTTTTACCTCGCCGAATATTCGGGTTTTCGACCTGACATTTCCAGATACTCCGACGCAGATCACAAATTTGCGAATTGACAATAACAGCGGAAATTACGGCTTTGTTTTACCTTCAAATCGCGGTCGGGTATTGGTTGCGGCGGAAGATTCGTCAATCCAAACCGTCGATTCGATCGTACTAAATAATCCGTCAACATTATCAACACCGGCGCATAACGGTGAATTGATAATCGTTTCCTATAAAAGCTGGATGACGGAGGCAAACAATTGGGCAAACTACCGGCGCGGGCAGGGAATGACCGTCGAGGTTGTCGATGTTGACGATATTTTTGACGAATTCGGTTACGGAACCGTTAAAACGACGGCAATGACCGAATTTTTCAAATTTGCCAAGGACAATTGGCAAACGGCGCCGAACTATATCTTTTTGATCGGCGATATGAGTTACGATTTCAGAAATTATGAAAATCGTCCCTTCCAAAATTTTATTCCGACCAAACTCGTCGATACGCTTTATCAGGAAACAGGCAGCGACGAAGCGCTTTGCGATTTTAATAATGACGGTTTATCGGAAATTTCAATTGGCAGAATTCCGGCGAGAACGCCGCTGGATGTGACTCAGGCTTTGAGCAAAACGATGGCTTTCGAGCCAACCGTTCCGACGGTTTTCAATCGCGGTGCGGTCTTTGCCAGCGATATGCCGCTCGGGTTTGATTTTGAAGGTTTGAACCAGCGAGTTGCGAATCAACTTCCGGTCAATATTCCAAGGACATTTATCAATCGTGGGCAAACTGATTCTCATACTCTTTTGATTAATGCCTTGAACAATGGTCCTTACATCGTCAACTATTCGGGACATGGTTCGACCGGCGCCTGGCAGAGTAATTGGTTTACAATGGCGGACGCTTTGGCATTGACCAACGCCCCGAACTATTCGATTTACACATTGCTAACCTGTTTCAACGGCTATTTTATCCGTTCGGATTTTGACAGTTTAGGCGAAGCTCTTTTGAAGTCTCAAAATGGCGGAGCGGTTGCTGTCTGGGCTTCAACCGGAGAAACCACGCCGGATGTGCAGGAAGTAATGGCAACGCGTTTTTACAATCAAATCGGCGTAAGTAATATGACCCGAATGGGTGATTTTGTGATGGATGCCAAACAACACCTGATCGGCGGACGCGACGTTCGTTTGTCATGGGCATTGCTTGGTGATCCGACTTTGAAGATAAAATAAAATTTTCCAAATGATAAAAAAGTAAAGGTGAAGAATGCATTCTTCACCTTTACTTTTTTTACAAACAATAAATTATTATTTGGGCTGAATTCGAAGCATATAGGTGCAAACCGAAATCGGCACGCCCGGCGAGATTGAAATTTGCTGACCGATCGGGAGTTCGTAATTATTGATGATCGCGGGATTACGACCTTCATTGATCATCGAAAAATTGCCTTTGCCGTCAGTCATAAATGTCAGATGACGGCGGCTGATTTCCGGGTCGCCCTGCAGTGAAATATCAACGGGTTTTGATTTTGATCCGCGTCCGATACTGATTTGATTTTGATAAACCGGCACGACATTTTGCCGCACGCCGCCGCGCCAGATCTCCAGTTTATAAAGTTCGGTCACGCGTTTTTGAACATGCGTCATTTCCTCAGCAGATTCATCGGGCGGCAGCGGAGTCGCTTGCGGCATATTTTGAAAATTCGTCGCGGGCTGAAAACTTCCGGGCAACATTGTCGGCGGCGGCTGATCGTTCGTGACCGGCTGATTCTTTACGATCGGTTGGTTTGGAACAAAATTCGGCGGCGGTTGGTTTTGGTTGATCGGCTGATTTTGATTGACTGGTTTTGGCGTTTGATCGGGTTGCGGTTTGGGGCGCGAAAGTATGCTTGTTTTATTGGCATTGGTGTCTTCCCAACTATGCTGAACCCGAATCGAGCCTTTTTCCAATGTTCCGTCAACCCGCAATTGAACCGCAAAACTTTGTGTTTCGAGCTTCTTTTTCCCGGCAATTTCCTTCGCCCTTTCTGCCAAAATATGATAAAGCCCTTGTTCGAGCCCGCGCCTTTTCGCGCCCTGCCAGTCTTTATCGTCTTCATCGCTCAGGAAAATCGTGTATTCGGTCGGAATGATCGCCGTTCCCTGCGGCAGCGGAACGAGTTCGTTCTGCATCACGCCTTCAACTTCGCGCGCAATTTTGACGATAAACTCCTCTGCCTGACTGCGCGGTTTGACCTGCGCGTCGCGGGCGGCTTCTTCCATCCGTTCTCCGAGGACTATGTCGGCAGCGTCACCGGCGAGGCCGGCTACATCTACGACATGGGCGAGCCGGTCCGGATCAACCAGC
>CADEFG010000451.1 GCA_902826505.1 uncultured Acidobacteriota bacterium | reverse complement strand
GAGCGATGAAGTTTCCGTTCAAAAAGGCAAACTTTTCGTCAAGGTCAAACCCGAGGGCGACACGAATCTTGAGGGAATGAAGGCGGAAGAAGATATCAAGGACGGCAAGGAAGACATTGTTCGAATCGGTAAAAAAATTACCAAGATGGCGTTGCGCGAGCTTCGCAAACTCGGGACCGCGCAAGTTGAAATTGCGTCGGGCGATCTCGAAGGCGCGTTTGCTTTGAGCGATGTCATCAACACCGAAACCGGCGAAGTCATTATCGAAGCGAACAGCGAAATCAGCGCCGCCAAGCTCCAGCAGATCGTCGAAGAAGGCGTCGATAGTTTCGCGGTTTTTTTCCCTGAAAGAGATATTATCGGCACGATTGTCGCGCAGACTTTGAGAAAAGATACGATTACCAAACCGGTTGACGCGCTGCTCGAAATTTACCGCAAAATGCGTCCGGGCGACCCGCCGACCGTGCCGACCGCCTATCGCTTGCTCGAAGGAATGTTTTTCGATGCGCGGCGGTTTGATCTATCGCGGGTCGGACGCCTTAAATTCAATATCAAAATGGGCAGACCCGAGCGCGATCGTTTGAATGATCCGCTTTTGCAAGCCGGAGATTTTATCGAAGTCGTCAAATATCTTTTGAAGATGAAGCGCGATTTCGAAAATTACACGCAGGACGATATTGACCATTTGGGAAATCGCCGCGTTCGCGCGGTTGGCGAATTATTGGAAAATCAATTCCGCATCGGGCTTGAAAGAATGGAACGCGCGATCAAGGAAAAAATGTCGATTCAGCAGGATATGTTCACGACGATGCCGCGCGATCTGGTCAACGCCAAACCAGTGACGGCAGCCGTCCGCGAATTTTTCGGTTCGTCGCAATTGTCGCAGTTTATGGATCAGACGAATCCGCTTTCGGAAATCACGCATAAACGCCGCCTTTCGGCGCTCGGACCGGGCGGTTTGTCCAGAGAGCGTGCTGGTTTCGAAGTCCGCGACGTCCATCCGACGCACTACGGTCGCATTTGTCCGATCGAAACGCCGGAGGGTCCGAACATCGGTTTGATTTCTTCGCTCTCGTGTTTTGCGCGGATCAACGAATTCGGTTTCATCGAATCGCCGTATCGGAAGGTTGAAAACGGTCGCGTGATCGAATACGTCGTTATCCATAACGGCGGCGACACGGAATTTAAGCCGAAACAGCACGTTCCGCTCGAAGATGTCGAAGCGGCGAACGCGAAACTCAAGGCTGATCAGAAACAAGCCGAGTTCGAGCCGTTTCCGTTTTATCTGACGGCTTGGGAAGAAGATAAATACATCATCGGACAAGCCAACATCGAGCTTGATGAAAAAGGAAATTTCGTCAACGAACGCAACGCCGCGCGTCAGAAAGGTGAATTTATCACGGCTGACCGCGCCGAAACCGAATATATGGACGTTTCGCCGAAACAGCTCGTTTCGGTCGCGGCGAGTCTGATTCCTTTTCTCGAAAACGACGACGCCAACCGCGCGTTGATGGGTTCGAACATGCAGCGTCAATCGGTTCCGCTTCTGCGTGCCGAAGCGCCGTATGTCGGAACCGGTATGGAACAGGTCGCGGCGCGCGATTCGGGCGCGGTGGTCATTGCCAAACGCGACGGGATCGTCGATTACGTTGACTCGGAACGCATTATCGTCAAGGCGGATCACCGCGTTGACGGCACGATTTCGCGCGAAGTGACGGCGGATATTTACAGCTTGGTTAAATTCAAACGTTCGAATCAGAACACTTGTATCAACCAGCGTCCGATCGTGCAGGTCGGCGAACGCGTCAAAAAAGGACACGTCATCGCCGACGGACCATGTACCGACCGCGGCGAGCTCGCGCTCGGAAAAAATGTGCTCGTCGCGTTTATGTCGTGGCGCGGTTACAACTTCGAGGACGCGATCCTGGTTTCTGAAAGATTGGTCAAAGAAGATTATTATACTTCGATTCACATCGAGGAACTCGAGATCGAGGCGCGCGATACAAAGCTCGGACCCGAAGAAATTACCCGCGATATTCCGAACATCGGCGAAAATATGCTGCGTGATCTGGACGAATCGGGAATTATCCGGATCGGTGCACAGGTCAAACCCGGCTCGATCTTAGTCGGAAAGGTGACGCCGAAAGGTGAAACTCAATTGACGGCGGAAGAAAAACTGCTTCGCGCGATCTTCGGCGAAAAAGCCGGTGACGTGAAAGACGCGAGCTTGACTTGCCCGCCGGGAATCGACGGAACAGTCGTTGACGTGCAGGTTTTCACGCGCAAAGGACAGGAAAAAGATTATCGTTCGCTCGATATCGAATCGCTCGAAGAAGAATCGCTGCGACGCGACCTCGAGGACGAAATCCGAATCCTCAGCGAACAGCGCGACCAGCGAATTTACGAACTTTTCGAAGGTCGGACGCTGACGAAAGATTTGTCGGACGGCACGGAAGTTCTTTTGAAAAAAGGCGAAACTTTGACCAAAGAAATGCTGCAGGGCGTTGAGCTTCGTTATCTTCGCAAAGCCGATGTGTCAGCCGGAACGATCGACATTATGGGCGAGGTCAAAGAATACGAACAGCGGACGACGCGTCAGATCAATATTTTGAGCGACATCTACGAGGAAAAAATCACCAAGCTTAAACAAGGTGACGAGCTTCCGCCGGGAGTTATCAAAATGGTCAAGGTTTTCGTGGCGATGAAACGTAAACTTTCAGTCGGTGACAAAATGGCTGGTCGGCACGGTAACAAAGGCGTCATCGCGCGTATTCTGCCGGAAGAAGATATGCCGTATTTGCCGGACGGAACGCCGGTGGACATCGTGCTTAACCCGCTCGGCGTCCCGTCGCGAATGAACGTCGGACAAATCTTAGAAACGCATCTCGGCTGGGCGGCGCGAATTCTCGGGCTTCATTTTGCAACCCCGGTTTTTGACGGCGCGAGCGAGGATGAGATCAAGAAATTTATCGGCAAAGCCAACGAAAAATTCGACGAACTCGGCATTCCGCCGTCGGTCGGACCGTCGGGCAAAACGCGTCTTTACGACGGTTTGACGGGCGAACAGTTCGAGCAGAAAGTAACGGTTGGTTACATTTATATGCTCAAATTGTCGCACCTTGTGGACGATAAGATTCACGCCCGTTCGATCGGACCATACTCGCTGATTACGCAGCAGCCCTTGGGCGGTAAAGCGCAGTTCGGCGGACAGCGGTTCGGCGAGATGGAAGTTTGGGCACTCGAAGCCTACGGCGCGGCGCATATTTTACAAGAGCTTTTGACTTGTAAATCCGATGACGTTGCCGGACGCTCGAAAATCTACGAAACCATCGTCAAAGGTGATTCCGATTTTCATCCGGGCATTCCCGAATCGTTTAACGTTCTCGTGCGCGAACTTCAGTCGCTCTGTTTGGATGTCGAACTCATCACCGAAGATGAGATCGATCCCGAAGCGATTGCGGCAGGCGTTGGCGAAGTTGTAGGTGCAGATTAATAGATTTTGGATTGGGGATTTTGGATTTTGGATTGGCGCGGATCGGCAACTTACGGGTTTCAGCGCCAAATCCTAATCCAAAATCCAAAATCTAAAATCCAAAATGGAGAAATATGTTTCGATTGCAACAAGATAATAAAACACAATTAACCCCGAATTTCGAGGCGATTCGCATCTCGCTCGCATCGCCCGAAAAAATCCGGTCGTGGTCGCACGGGGAAGTGACCAAGCCGGAAACGATCAATTACCGCACATTTAAACCGGAGCGCGACGGTTTGTTCTGCGCCCGAATTTTCGGTCCGGTGTCGGATTGGGAATGTTTGTGCGGAAAATATAAAAGAATGAAGCACCGCGGCGTGATCTGCGACAAATGCGGTGTCGAAGTAACGCAGTCAAAAGTTCGCCGCGAACGTCTCGGTCACGTCGAACTCGCGAGCCCGTGTTCGCACGTTTGGTTTTTCAAGGGCTTGCCATCGCGAATCGGTCATCTTCTTGACATCACGCTCCGCGATCTCGAAAAAATTCTGTACTTTGAAACCTATATCGTCGTCGATCCGGGCGACGTGCCGGGACTCAAGGAAAAAGAACTTTTGACCGACGAGCGCTATCGCGAATTGATGCGCGATTACCCGCATCAATTCGTTGCGAAAATGGGCGCCGAAGCGATCAAAGAATTGCTTGCGACGGTTGATGTTCAAGAATTAGTAAATGAACTGCGCCAAAAAATGCGCGAAGAAACCTCGCAGCAGAAAAAGCTGAAATATTCGAAACGTTTGAAGGTTTCGAATTCGTTTCTGCGTTCGGGCAACAAGCCGGAATGGATGATCTTGGACGTGATTCCGGTCATTCCGCCCGAACTGCGCCCGCTCGTGCCGCTCGACGGCGGCAGGTTTGCGACCTCGGATCTGAACGATCTGTATCGCCGCGTGATCAACCGCAACAATCGTTTGAAAAAACTGATCGAGCTGCGCGCGCCGGAAGTCATCGTTCGCAACGAAAAACGAATGCTTCAGGAAGCCGTTGACGCGCTCTTTGATAACGGTCGGCGTGGTCGCGTTCTGCGCGGCGCGAACAATCGTCCGCTCAAATCGCTGTCGGGAACTTTGAAAGGAAAACAAGGACGTTTTCGTCAAAATCTGCTCGGAAAACGCGTCGACTATTCCGGCCGTTCGGTGATCGTCGTCGGCCCGGAACTGAAACTCCATCAGTGCGGTTTGCCGA
>CADEFG010000450.1 GCA_902826505.1 uncultured Acidobacteriota bacterium | reverse complement strand
TATCCGAAGCTGTGAATCAAGCCGAGATAAGCAAACCGAAAACAAAACGCCGCCGTTATGCAAATGCAGCCTAAACTATTTTCCCGATCCGCTCTTTACGGGATGCTCGCCGCCGCTTTAATTAAAAAGAAACCGCTGCCGCCGGACGATTGGAGCGTGGTCAAATTGGACGAGGAAGTTAGCAGTGCCGGAAGCGAATATGAACCGAATCTTTATCTCAGACACACTGACGCACTCGCCACTTGTGTTTTTTATCTGGTAGATTTCGCCTGCCGGATGCCGGAATGGATAAATCTTTCAACTGAAAACGAACGAGTCCGCGAAATGTGCGGCGAGTTTGCCGATGAAATCGAACAGATAACCTACGAGCCGGAAGCAGTAATCGCCAAACACGGCAAATTAAAGTCGTGGCTCAAAGCAATTTTGGCAGTTCAGACTTGCTGGATTTACCGTGAAGAAACCGACCGAGCGATTGCCGAAAAGGAAGAAGCAAAAATCTTACGTCGCACTAAACAGTCAGTTAAAAATAAAAGCCTTGAAGCAAATTCGCAAACGGATAAATGGCAATCCGATTTGGCACGTTCGATTTTTAATAAAGTGAGCGGCAGACAAAATCCGTCAGAACAGCCGAGTTTGTTCTAAAAATTTCAAATTCAAAAATTATGGAATTACTGCCAACGGAATTGCGTGAGCAATTACCGAAACTTTACGAACAAGATGGAAGTGAAGACCAAATTGTTTATATCAAATACTTTTTTCCCGCCGGAAATTGGACATGGTTTGTGACCGAAGGCGAAGCCAAAGGAGACGATTTTCTGTTTTTCGGTTACGTCATCGGACTGGAAAAAGAATGGGGATATTTTACTTTGAAACAACTCGAAGAAATCAATCTTCACGGATTAACCGTCGAGCGCGACCTTTATTTCAAACAGGAGAACTTCAGCAGTTGCTTGAAGCGTTGGAAATTGGAACGTGGCGGTTGATAAAAAAATAAGCGGTGAGCAAATATCAGCCAATTTTGGTTTTGAACAATTATGAATACAAATCAAGAATTTTCATCAAATAGTCCGTCGGCTAGTTCAATTCTGAGCAATTTTTTAGGCAAGAAAAAAGTTACAAACGAGGAAAAAACTGAAGTTGTTTCCGAGCCTGTTTCAGAAACGACGGTTTCGCCGGCAACTGAAATCTTAAATCGCCTAAACACTAAAAAAGAGAAAGCCGCAGTTAATTTGGGCATCACGTTAGCGGAAGTCGAAACGATGCCGTTTGATTTGTCGCAGCTTGAAACCGAAGGTATTTTTCTCAATGTTGACTGTCGTGGCTTCAGCACCTTGGAAAGGCAAATCGAATGGAAATCGCTCGGAGTCGAATTACCGCCGCAAGGCACTGTTAAATTGAGTCCGCCGCGAGTCGGTTTGCTACCTGATAACTTCCGTCGGAAACTGTTGCGAGCTGCAAGTCAGGCTCATCACGCACTCAACAAATTTAGTTTTCGCTTTACTTTATGCGAAACCGTTTGGGGAACGAGCGAATATAAATGGATTCCGTGGAACGCTTTTGAGAATTTCGAGCATGAATATCGGCGGGCATTAGAAACTCTGGCGGCGGCAAAATCAGAAGTATTGGCAAATTACGATGAAATTTTGCTCACTTTGCGAAAGAGTTTCGCCGAACTTGCCGAAGACTCCGCCAAACGCCTTGACGCAACGCTTGATATTCCGGTCAATAGAGAGGAATTTGTCGCCAATGTCGTTGCGTATGCTATCGGGATGATTCCGACGCGGGAGATGATTCGGGATGGTTTGATGATTTCGATGAAACCGAAGGTTATCGTTTTGGGTTCGGAGATGTTGGCTGAACAGCAGAAAACCAAGAGTTTGAATCTCGAAACAGCCAGAATTGAAGCCGAACATCAAACCGTGCGTTTAGAACTCGACACCAGAAACAGAATCGAACAACTAAAAATTCACGATTTTGAACAGGAACAGCGGCGTGAAAGGGAAGTCAAAGAACGCATTCGACAAATGAAAATCGAAGCCGCAAAAGATGCCGCACAGGATGCAATTTCGCCGATTAAAGAAGGACTCGATCAAATCACCGCCAAAATTTTTGAAGCCGCTCAGGAGATGGCACAAAAGCTTCACGCGAAAGATTTCGTTCCCGGCGCACTCGCCAAACGCGCACGGCAGATGTGCGAATGGTATCGGCTGATGAATTTTACGGGCGATTCTTCTTTGGAAGAGGTTTTGGAAAGATTGCAGAGAGCGGCAGGCACGGAAGCGAAACATCGTTCCCGAACCGAAATGCAATCGGCTCTCAATGATGTTCTGCGGGCGACGAGTTTGCAATCAAAACGCTTACTTGACGAAGACCGGCTTTCGGCACTTGAAATCTAACTTCATCTCAAATTTATGCCGATTATTATCCGTGCTGAATATCTCAGCTATTACAATGCGTCGCGGAACAGCGACAAACTTTTCAACATTTTTCTCATTCAGGAAGACAACGGAACTTTCAATTGTTTGACCGAGAACGGACGGCGGGGAAGTAATTTAGTCCGCCGCACCGTTTGCGAAAAAGTGCGGCGTGAAGCGGCGGAAAGTAAGTTTTGGGAGAAAGTGCGAGAAAAACGAAATCACCGCGAAACGCCTTATACAAATGAATCTTCCGGCAGTAGTTACAGTCAAATCGCTTCCCAATTTAAGTTTTCAAAGCCAAATGATTCAGTAAAAACAAATGAACCCAAAGCAACTGAATCGAAAACAAATGTAATTGCATTTCCTATTGAGGAAAGTCAAAAACAATCTCCGAAACAAAAACCCGGTGGAATTCTCAACAGCGAACAATTTAATTCATTAGAAATCTAGCGATTTTTTCTTTAATTTTGAAGGTAATTATCGAATGGTGAATGACAATTTTTTCCCGAAAACTATTAAGCAAGTTGGTTTAGACGATACTCAAAAGCCCGAAATCATCGAAGTTCCATTTGAGTTGGCAAATTGGGTAAATCCAAACCTGATAAATGAATTCGGTCTTGAAACTGTGACAAAAGCCTTAACCAATTTGCAGTATTCTTTCCGTGAATTACGGGAAACCAAAAATGTTACATCCAAAGGCTTCAAACTTTTAGAGATGTATCCGGTCAATTCCTTTTGGTTCAATAATTCCGAAACAAAACAAGTTAAAGATGGAAACAGATGGAAAACGGTAACGACTGACAAATATGTATTTTATGTTCCCGGAAACCTAAAGTTCGGGGAAATTTTCCGCGAATGCTTATTTCTGCAACATCCTTTATTAAAACAGTTTACAACAACAAAAGAAATCGTCTTCGATGTCGAAAAATTCTTGAATGACTTTGTAAGTTTGATGAAAGACGTTCCCGAAGAACTGAGAGATTTGAGCTTGAATGAAATTGCAGTTTTGCCAAGTCCTTATCGAATAACCGTTGATTCTCCAAAACTTAAATGTTATTCGCCCCATACTAACTTTGAAGAATACGAATTTTATTTTGAACTCGAAAAAGAAACGGGAAGAAAAATCAATTCGCTCTACATTCCTTTTCAAGCCTACAAGCAGAGAGATTTTTTATTGGTCGAAAAACGAATGAAAGATTATTTCAAATTTTATTATCACTCCGAAAGATTAGCTCAGGAAAATCTGGATGAAATTCTCAATCATCCCTTGACGAAGGAGTTTCGACAGATTGTTTTTGAAAACTGAAGAGGACAAAACTTACTGCTCAATTCAGAAAAAAAAGCGGTAAGTAAATTGCGTCAATTTGAATTCAACTTGCAAATCTTCTCTTTATGAATAATAAACAAAACTCAAAAAGCATCGAAAAATTCTTAACCGAACTCGACGTGCGAATCAGAGCGCGTTATCCGCTGATCGCCATCAACACTTTTGAAGAAGACCGCGTGCGCGAGAGCCTTAAAGATTTAATGTGCCGTGATAAGCACAAGGAAAAACCGCTCTATTTCTGGAGTCGCCCCAGCGGTTTGCAAAAGATTTATGACCAGCAGAAAGGAATTCTGACTAGGGCTGAGGAAGTCTCCGATACGCAGGAGCCGGAAAGCGTATTAAGTTTTATTGCCGAGCAGAAAACTGGCATTTTTCTGCTTTGTGATTTTGCGCCCTACATCACGCCTTACGGACAGGAAGATGCGGTTTTAGTTCGTTCTTTACGGGAAATTGCCTGGAAACTTAAATCTACCAAATCTACAATTTTGTTTGTCGGTCCGAATTTTCCTGATCTGAAAACACTTGAAAAAGAAGTCACCCAAATCGAACTTGAACTTCCGCAGGACACAGAAATTGAAGATTCGATTGAACTCGAACTCGAAAAATTCAAAGAAAACGGTTTGCAGGTTGATTTGAGCGGGTCGGCAAAAGAAAGATTGCTGCAAGCATTACTTGGTTTGACAGGCGGAGAAATCAGCAATGTCATTGCCAAAGCGGTGATTAGTTCGCGCGGACTCAATGACGATTCGATCAAAATCATTCTCGAAGAAAAGAAAAACGTCATTCGCGGCAGCGGTTCGCTCACTTACGTTCATCCCGAACCGGCAAACAACTTAGGCGGTTATAAAGAGTTAAGAGCAATTTTGGAACGCGCCGCACACACTTTCAGTCCGCAAGCCAAAGCACGCCACGTTGAACCGTGTAAAGGTATTTTGCTCGTCGGGCTGCCGGGTTGCGGCAAAGATTTATGCAAACG
>CADEFG010000449.1:3764-4726 GCA_902826505.1 uncultured Acidobacteriota bacterium | reverse complement strand
AACCAGAAAATTCTGCCCGAAAGATTTTTTCGCAAAGGGATTTTTCGAATTTTTACCGTTCATTGGTGAGAGTCTAGCGCGATTTTATCGGAATTTTCAAAATTTCTTTATCTTTAATTGATATTTCATCAAAATTGGTTTATAGATTGCTTTTCAAAACAAATTCACTTTTTTCACAAACCGTTAGGTCAAAGGCTCCAAACCGCAGGAGAAAATCTATGTTAAGGTCGTTTGGGAAATTAACCCCGTTTCTTTTAATTGGCTTTTTGTTTACCGTCTCCATTTTTGCCGAAGATGATCCGAATCCCGATTCGCCGACGCCGGTTTTGCTAAGTCAAACCGGTTCGGCGCGGGTTTTGGCGGTTGACGGCGGAAAATGGAACGGTGCGTTTCCGAAATCATCGCAATCGATCTTCCGTCCGAATCCGAAAAATGTCGTCACGCTTTTTGTCACGAATCTCGAACTGATGGAAAATGAAGGCGCTAATGCTTTTCGGGTTTATCTTTATCAAAAGAGCGGAAAAACATTTGAGCTCCAAACCGAAAGTTTAACCCAGATAAATGGTTCGGTTTACGCGCTCAACGTGAGGCTTTACGACCGCGACGGTTATCGCGGTCAACCACTCGCGGACGGCGAATCGGTCATTTATTTGAAGTGGCGCGGTTTGGCGAGCAACGCCCTGAAAATTTCTCTTGGTAAAACCGGCGGCGAGATCAAAATTCCCGATTTTTTGACATCAACGCCATCAAAAACAGTTGACGAACAAACATCCGAAGCCGTCGGTTACCGCTGGTCGGGCGACCGCGCCCGATTTTTGGAACAGTCAACATTTGGCGCCACCACCGAATTGGACAATCGAATCCGGCGAATCGGTTTGCGAACCTGGCTCACTGAACAGTTCGAAGCGCCTTATCCGACCAATCCATATCCAAATTTACCAGTGATGCAAACCAATGTTCCC
>CADEFG010000449.1:0-3722 GCA_902826505.1 uncultured Acidobacteriota bacterium | reverse complement strand
ATCCAGCAAGCCAGCTATATGGTTGCTTACCATAAAATTCTTTCGAACAACGCCTTCGGAAATTATCGCGATCTGATGAAGGAGATGACTTTGAATCCGGCGATGGGCGATTATCTCGATATGATCCGGAGCACGAAGATCAATCCGAATGAAAATTACCCGCGCGAAATTTTGCAGCTGTTTTCGATCGGGCTTTTTATGCTCAACCAGGATGGAACGGTCAAGCGCGATGCCCAGAACAATCCGATTCCGACCTATAATCAGGAAACGATCAATAATTTTGCCAAGGTCTTTACGGGTTGGGGTTATTGCCAAAATCCGGGTGTTTGCCCGAATGCCGTCGCGGGATTTTTGAATTATAAGGATCCGATGCTCGTTAATCCGGCGAACCACGATCTGACCGGCAAAACGCTGTTAAATTATCCGAATGCCGTCAGTCCGGAAATTCCCGCCTGCGCCGATTGTACGAATTCGCAAAATACGACGAATTATGCTAATCAAGGTTTGGATCAGGCGCTCGACAATATTTTCAATCATCCGAACACGCCGCCGTATATCAGCCGTCTACTCATTCAGCATCTCGTCACCAGCGATCCGTCGCCCGCCTATGTCGAGCGCGTCGCCGACGTTTTTGTCAACAACGGTCAAAATGTGCGCGGCGATCTCAAAGCGGTTGTCCGGGCGATCTTGCTCGATCCCGAAGCGCGCGGAAATGTTAAAACCGCACCGCGTTACGGAAAATTACGCGAACCCGTGCAGGTTGTCACCAATCTCGGACGGCTGTTTCCTGCCAAATCATGGGACGGATTATCGCTGAGCGACGGCGGTTTGAGCAATTCGATGATCAGAATGGGGCAGAACCCGTTTTATTCGCCGACCGTTTTCAACTATTATTCGCCCGATTACATCGTCCCGGCGACAACTTTGAACGCTCCCGAATTTCAGATATTGAATACGACTTCGGCGATCAGCCGGACGAATTTTCTTTATCTGTTGATTTTCGAAGGCGTCACGCCGAACGTGACCGACTCTTTGCGCGGAACATCGCTCGATCTCAGCGAAGCCAACCAGTTTGCCGAAGCCGACGCGACCGGAAACCAACTTTTGGATTTTCTGAACACCAAAATGATGCACGGCACTTTATCCGCCGAACATCGAACCGCGATTTTGACCGCGCTTCAGGCAGTTCCGTCGAATAATCCGACGCTCCGTACAAAAACGGCAATTTATTTACTTGCGGCTTCTTCGCAATATCAAATTCAGAGGTAAAAACTATGAAACAGAACCGACGAGAATTTTTAATTAAATCAGGCTGCGCTTTGAGTATGACGGCGTTGGCGTCGCAAGTTCGGCACTTCGGATTGATGACCGCGATGGCGCAAAAATCAAAAGCCAAGCTCGAAACCGGAGTTCCGACCGATTACCGCGCCCTGGTTTGTATCTTTTTGATGGGCGGAAATGACGGAAATAACACGATAATACCAAATCATAACGATGCCAGCGTCAGTAATTACGCGGCTTACAGTGCGGCGCGAAGCTCGCAAGGATTGGCGCTCGCCCAAAATTTGCTGCTGCCGATCGCCGTCCCGCGGATCGGCAACTTAACCTATGGTTTGCATCCGGGTTTCGGCACGATCACGGGCGGCATCAATCCTGGTATACATCCGCTTTGGGCAACCGGCAAAATGGCGGTCGTCACCAATGTCGGAACGCTCGTCGCGCCGATGACCCGCGCGCAATACCAAAACGGCTCGGTTCCGCGTCCGATGCAATTGTTTTCGCACACCGACCAAACCAATCAGCATCAAAACTGCCGTTCGGACGTCGCGACCTTGACCGGTTGGGGCGGACGAATGTCCGATAAAATGACGCTCACCGACAATCCGAACCGGCTTGTGCCGACCTTGAGCTCGCTTTCGGGAACACAACTTTTCACGATCGGCGAAACAACCCAACCGCTTTCGTTATCACCCGCGCCTACGCCTTTGAGCAACGTTTTGGCGCTCAACGGTTATAATAATACGCCGATCTCGACCGCTCGTTTCGACGCGCTGAACGCGGCTTTAAGTCTGGATGCGAATCAGGAACTGGTGACGGCTTCGAATAATATTCATCGACAGGCTCTGGAGATTAGCCGCACTTTGAACAACAATTCGGAAGTGACGGTCGTTTTTCCGAATACCGAAATCGGCAATCAATTGAAACAGGTCGCCCGAATGATCAAAACCCGCGCAGTTTTGGGCGTTAACCGGCAGATTTTCTTCTGCACGCTCGGCGGATTTGACACGCATACCGCGCAATTGAGTAGCCATAACATTTTATTCGGTCAATTAAGTCAGGCAATGCGGGCATTTTACAACGAAATGACGACGCAGTCGATCGGCGACAAAGTGACCCAATTCACGATGTCCGATTTTAACCGGACATTCAATCCGGGCGGTTCGGGAACCAATGTCGGCAGCGATCATGCCTGGGCAAATCATTCGTTCATTGTCGGAGATTCGGTTCTCGGCGGCGATTTTTACGGAATGAATACTTCAAACGGAACGCCGTTTCCGACGCTCGTTCAAAATGGTCCCGACGATGCCGACAGCGGCGGCGGCGCGCGCGGACGCTGGATTCCGACGACTTCGGTCGAACAATACGCGGCGACGCTTTCGCGTTGGTATGGTTTGCCCGACGCCAATCTGGCAACCGTTTTCCCGAAGATCACCAACTTTACGAACACTAATCTCGGCTTTATGCAGCCACCCGCGCCTTAGTAAGGATGAAGGATAAGGGCTGAAGGATGAAGAAATCCTAGATCAAAAAAAAGGCGAAAGGCTTGGGCTTTTCGCCTTTTTTCGTTTTAATTTCAGGTTAAGTTTCGATTTTATTTTCTTGACACGCTTTACCGATAAAACCTACACTTGAAGCAGTCGAAAGGCACTATTAAAAGACGTGAATTTACCGAATTATCTAACTTTAGCGCGAATTGTTCTGGTTCCTTTGCTGGTTGTCATCCTGCTGACGCCGTTCTCCGAAAATTGGTTCGGCATCAGCGGCTACGCGCTCGCGATCGGTATCTTTCTGGCGGCATCACTGACGGATATTCTCGACGGGCATATCGCCCGCAAGCGTAATCAGGTTTCAAATCTCGGAAAACTCCTCGATCCGATCGCTGACAAACTGCTCGTTTCCGCCGCATTAATTGTTTTGGTCGAAAAACATCTCGCGCCGGCGTGGGCGGTTGTCGTCATCTTAGGCAGAGAGTTTATCGTGACGGGTTTGCGGTCGGTCGCGGCGGCTGACGGCATCGTCATTCAGGCGCAGACGAGCGGCAAGATCAAGATGTGGGCGCAATGCGTGGCGATCGTCGCGCTGCTCGTTGCGGGCGCAAACGGAAATCCGCCGGTTTCGAACTTCGGCTGGAGTCTGCCGACGTTTCGTTTTTGGGAAGTCGCGGAAGTTCAAATGCTGTTTGCGCATCTCCGGAGCTTCTCGCTGACCTCAAGCGACTGGCAGGTTTTCGGCTACTTGGTCGGGCGCGGCGGACTCTGGGTTTCGGTCGTGATGGCGATCTGGTCAATGTATGATTATTTCCGCTTTTTTATCTCCGAAAATAATAAAAAACGCCAATCCATCAAAGACGCCGTCATTGAAAAGATCGTCGCCAACAATTCCAAACCCGCGAACTAAAATTATCGCTTGATGTCATCAAGTTCTTCTGTGTCGATTTTAAA
>CADEFG010000448.1 GCA_902826505.1 uncultured Acidobacteriota bacterium | reverse complement strand
TAAAGTGGTTTAATGACTCCTCAAACAAGTTAGGATTGTAATAATCCATTTGTGTTAGTATGCCTAATATAAAATACTCTTCTGCTAACTCTCTTCTCTTGTCAGAAATCTCGTTTTCATCTTTTTGAATTTCATTTACTTTACTGCGGTAAAACTCTCTAGCTTCACTAATTTTACCTTGCTCAATTAACTCTTTTGCTTTATCTAATCTATATGATTTGAAATTATTTTTTCGGCTAATTTCCTCCGCTAGAATCAAAACTTGTTTCTCATATTCGCTAATCTGTTCTTCAAGCGTAGAAATACTTCTACTAACTCTAATTCTTTCTTCAACTTCATTTTCTTCTAATCGCGCATAATATTTTCTTTCAGTTTCTAATTGTTGCTTCCAATCTTCATAATGAGGGTCAGATATTTTGATAACCGTTAACGTAGAATTAGTTATACCTTGCAAAGCAAGGTTATTTGAACCAACTTGTTCAATTCTATTATCGCTATTTTTGAATAGTGATTTTGCTATTTGTCGTATCTTGGATAGCAATATTTGAATCTCCGGTTTGTGAAATTGTATTTTTCTTAATTTGATTTAATTCAATTTTTTGGAGCAATTCACTAATTTTACTTGCTGTTTCAGGATTCTCAATTAAACGAGGAACAAGCCTTTCAGAAACCACTTTTCTGAAATCTTCGCTCTTTGGATTTTCTTCCAACAAACTAAGTAAGACAAGTTCATCTCCTTGCAAAAGCTGTTTAGTGTTTTCATAAACATCTTTGCCTATCTCTTTCAATGTTCCACCTATTATCCCTAAAGAAATAAATTCGACAGTGGTTTTTGCTAATTCTATGTAATCCATAGATTTTGGTAGTCCTTATGGTTTAGATTTGTAAAGCGTTTTTATTGGTGACTTGCATTTTAGCACAATTTAATCTGAAACTTCCGGAGCTTTTCCCCGTAAAAATTTCGTTTTTATTTTTATTTTGAGGAATTATTTTTATGAAATTGAAAGTTTTTATTTTGCTCATGCTGTTATCAAGCCTTTCCGTCTTTGCGCAAAACAAGGACGACGACGCGTTAAAATCTTTGGTCAAGCAAATGACCGACGCGCAAGCCGCTTACGACTCGGTCGCGCTCGATAAGATCCTGACGGCGGATTATATCGAGATTTCGCCGGTCGGCGAATTCGACCCGCGCGAAAAGGTTTTGGGGTTTTACAAACCCGAATTAAAGCCGCCCGCCGAAAAAATGACGATCGCGACCGAAGCCGCCGAATTTTCGATCCGCGTTTACGATAAATTCGCAATCGTCATCGTCCGGTTTAACTACGCGATGACGAGCGACGGAAAACCGCTGCCGCCGCGCAGTATTCGCGCAATGATCGTTTGCCGCAAGGAAAAAGGCGCGTGGAAGATCGCTTCGGCGCAATATACGGGAATTCGTCCGCCGCCGACCAAATAAAACTTAATCATCAGTAGAGCGAGCGGTAGCGAGTCGGTTCGAGTTACTAAAACTTGCGCGAAATTAGAAGTGTTCGCTACCGCTCACTATACTGATTTTTCCAACTTGCTTTTTGAAACGATTTCGATAAAAAATAATGGCGTCATGAACAATCCGAAAATCATCGCCCGTCTTTCGTTGATTGCCGGTTTTTTGGTACTTTCGATGTTTCTCGTCACGATTGTGACGGGCGTTTCGCAGGAAAAATTCGAGATCACGCAAACGGTCGAAAGCTACACGCGAAATTTGATCGCCGGGCAAAATCCGCTGCGCCTCATTTTTACGATCGATCTAATCTTTATCACGGTTTTCACGACGCTTTTTGTCGTAATTCCGCAATATTTAAAAACCGGCGAAAAGATTACCGACGCGGTCGCAAACGTCGCACTCGGTGCGATGCTTTTGTGCGGTTTCCTCGATTTTTACGAGGATCTCCATATTCTTTCGATGCTGCATAATGCGATCAACGGAATCCGGCTCGAGCAAACCGAAATTTCCGCGCAGATGCTCGCTTCGATGCTCAAGTTTTTCGCGAGTTACCTGAGTCTTTTTCTGCTCGCCTTTATCCTGCCGAGCAAGACTTTGCCCGAAAAAATCTTAAAATACAGCCTCTGGTTTTTTCAGCTCCCGATCGGCGTGCTGGTTTTCACTTCGCCCGACGCGTGGCATTTGCCGCTCAATCTGCTCCGGTTTGCATTTATGACTTCGGGATTTTTTCTGCTCGCCTATAATTTTTCAAGAGAAAAAGGCTAAGTACTGTGTTTTTTTAAGTTTCTTGTAATTTTTCTTTGCGCCTGACCTTTTCAAGCGGGAAATGAACTTGTCCTAAATGAATAATTTGTTTTCCCGCAGAGACGCTCAGGCGCAAAGTTAGATATATTTCGAAATAAAAAAAACAAAGTTCTAAATTATTCGTTTTCCTTCGCGATTTCGGCGATGATCGTATCTTTGCTGTGTTGAGTTTCAATAATTCGTTCAACTTCTGCTTGAACGTCGGCGAATTTTCTTTCAACCAGATTTTCGCCGTGAAAAAATTTTTCCGGCGTCACTTCCAAAACGGCGAACGGAAATTTGAAATCGCGCAGTTCTTCGATCGTTTCAAAATTCACTTTCGCCAAATTCAATCCGCGAAGATCGCCTAAAAAAACGTCGATCTCGATTTGTTTGCCGTCCATTTCGTAAAAATAGCGGTTTTTGCGGATTTCCCTGCCTTCGAAGGTTTCAAAAGTGTGATATTCGATCTCGTTGAGATAAATTTCCGCGAGCTTCCAATGCGCCAAATCCGCGTCGATCGCGAATCTTTGCTGGAGAATCCAAGTCCACTGTTTTGTTTCGGGAACCCGGACGGAACGCAGTCGAAGTCTGGTGTTAAAAAGATAATTATCGAAAATTTGGAGATGCGCGTCCGCCGGCGTCAGCGGTTCTGGCAGATGTTCAAGCAGAAAAAGCCTCCGAAATTCGTCTCGATATGTTTTGTTCATTTTTCGTAAATGTTTTATACTCTTTTGTTTTCAAATATATTAACAATTTTGGAGTAAATTATGCGTTTTCAAGTTTTAATTTTTTGCACGATCTTGATTTTTTCGATTATTTTAACGGGTTGTCCGGCAGGTGCGCCGGAAACCAACGGATCGAACAATTCGCGAACGAATGTTTCAAATACCGGCGGCAATAACAATTCGACGTTAGAAACAACTAAAAAGACACCCGAACCGACCACCAATGACGCGCCGACCGTCGGACGCGTTTTCAAGGCTTATTGCGACGCGATGACCAAAAAGGACGAAGCCGCGCTCAGAAAAGTTTATTCGCAGGCGACCTTGAAATCTTTGGAAGCCGATATGAAAGCCGAGAACGAAAAATCGCTCGTCAAATATCTCGAAGTCGATCAGGTGTCCAATAAACTCTGCGAAGTTCGCAACGAAAAGATCGAAGGCGAGACGGCGGTTGCCGAAGTCAAAACCGAAGGCGCGCCGAACGGTTTCAAGGTAAAATTCGTGCGTGAGAACGGCGAATGGAAACTGACGAACGAAAGCCCGGACATCAGTTCGATGAAAAAATCAGCGGAAAACCCGAGCACGCTCAGTTCGAAAAGCCCTGAAAAAACGGAAAAAACGGACAAATAATTTTCGAATTTAAAGCCGGATTTTTTTTAGAGAAAACTGAATTTTTAAGATTTGCTAAGATAGTTTAAGGTTAAATCTTGGAAATTCAGTTTTTATTTTCTAAAAATGCTCTATGAATCAAAGTTTTTCGGACATCGCCAATCAACTTTTTATTGAAAAATTGAACGATTCCAAAACCAGCCTCCAGCCTCCGAAATCCCGCGAACCCGTTCACGTCGTTTACGGCGGCGCGAATCTTTTTAAAAGCGAAACGATCCAAAAACTCGGCAAGATCGCGCTCGCATCGCTGGAAGCTTACGCGCCGAATTTTGTCGAATTTGCCGCCGCGATGTGGCTGCGGGGCGCGGATACTTTGCCGAATTTCGGCGACGTGATCGAAGATCTGGAGTTCAGGCTTGCCGACAATCCCGAAAAAGTAAAAGCGGAAAATCACGCTGCCTGGTTTGCGTGGACGGTTTACAACCGCGTCGTCGAAAAATTGCTGCGCGAACCCATCGAAGATTTCCGCATCGATTTCGAGGACGGCTACGGAATTCGCGCCGACGCCGAGGAAGATTCGCACGCCGTTTCCGCGTCCGATGAATTGGCGAAAGCCTTTCACGATAACCTTCTCCCGGCATTTTGCGGTTTTCGCATCAAATCTTTTCAACCAGAAACCTTCCGGCGCGCCGGGCGGACATTGGATCTGTTTCTGACGAATCTGCTGGCGAAAACCGGTAATCAACTGCCCGCCAACTTTGCCGTTACGCTGCCGAAGATCACGCGACCCGCAGAAGTCGAAGTATTATGCGCGCTGCTCGATGAAATCGAACAGCGCGGCGAGCTGCCCGAAAATTCGATCAAACTCGAAATAATGATCGAAACGCCGCAAGCGGTCTTGCTTCTCGGAGAGCTCGCCAAAGCCGGGAAAAATCGCCTCAATTCCGCGCATTTCGGCGCGTTCGATTACACGGCGAGCTTCGGCATCACGGCAAATCATCAGCATTTGCAGCACGACGCCTGCCGTTTTGCGCGGCAGATGATGCAGGTTTCGCTGGCGCCCGCGGGAATTCGTCTCGCGGATTCGGTGACGACCGAAATGCCCGTCCCGCTCTATCGCGGCGAAAATCTCTCCGCCAAACAAAAAG
>CADEFG010000447.1 GCA_902826505.1 uncultured Acidobacteriota bacterium | reverse complement strand
TGCTTTTTGTTTTATTGAAGGGTAAAAATCTTTACCGCGAGGAAGCTCGCCTTTTTCTCAATCGGCTTTTACAAGGCGAAGCGACCGACGCGCAAATCTCCGCCGCGCTCGTCGCGCTCGCGATCAAAGGCGAAACGACCGAAGAGCTCGCCGGAATGGCGGAAGCAATGCGTGAAAATTCAACGCGCATCGCTTCCGCCCACACAGATTTTATCGACACCGCCGGAACCGGTTCGAGCCGCGTCAAAACCTTTAACGTTTCGACCGCCGCCGCGTTTGTCATTGCCGGCGCAGGACTTCCGGTCGCCAAACACGGCAGCCGCGCGGCGACTTCGAAATCGGGCAGCGCCGACGTTTTGACCGCGCTCGGCGTCAATGTCGCGGCAACCCGCGAAACTTCGGAAAAATGTCTGAACGAGATCGGGATTTGTTTTATGTTCGCGCCGCTTTATCACGCATCGACAAGACGCGTCGCCGCCGTGCGCCGCGAGCTCGGCGTGCACACGACCTTTAATCTTCTCGGACCGATGACGAATCCGGCAAACGCGCCCTTTCAGATTATGGGCGTCTGGCACAAAGATCTGGTCGCGCCGATCGCCGAAACTTTGCAAAAACTCGGAACAAAACGCGCTCTGGTCGTTCACGGACTCGACGGTTTGGACGAAATAACGGTTGCGGCAAAATCATCGGTGGCGGAAATCACGCCTGAATATATCAAGTTTTATGAAGTTTCGCCCGAAGATTTCGGTTTTGAGACTGCCGAAAACATCGAAGACTTACGCGGCGGCGATGCGGCGCAAAACGCCCGGATTATCAAAGAAGTTTTGGAAAATAAACGCTTCGACGCGGCGCGAAATTTGGTTTTGATCAACGCGGCGGCGGCAATTTACATCGGCGGAAAAGCCGCAAATTTTAGCGAAGCTGCAAAATTGGCGAAGGAAAGTCTGGAAAGCGGGAAGGCTTTGGGAAAATTGGAAAGTTTGAGAGAAAAAACAAAAATATAAACGGATTACGGATAACGGAAAATGGATAATTTAAGAAAATTCCAATCTATTTTCTATTTTCCGCTATCCATTTGCCATTATTTAAAATGTTCCTGACAGAAATCATCGAATTAAAGAAAAAACGTCTTGAAATAGCGAAAGCAAATCGTGATTTTGAAGAATTAAAAAGTTCGGCAACCGCAAAGCGCGAAACTGCCGAAAATCATCGGCTTCGGAAAAATTTAGAGCGAAACCAAATAAATATCATCGCCGAAATAAAACGCGCTTCGCCGTCGAAAGGCGTGATAAATGACAAGATTGATGTCGCCGAAACCGCGCTAAATTACGAAAATGGCGGCGCTTGTGCGATTTCGGTTTTGACCGAAGAAGACCAATTTAAAGGAAGTTTGGATGACTTAGGGGCGGCGCGAAATGCCGTCGGTTTACCGATTTTGCGCAAAGATTTTATTTTCGACGAATTCCAGATTTATGAAGCGGCTGACGCGGGCGCGGATGTCATTTTGCTGATCGCGGCGATGCTCGATGATGAAACTTTGGAGAAATTACACCATTTAGCCGAAAACGTTTTGGGACTCGATGCGCTCGTCGAAGTTCACACTCTGGAAGAATTAGAGCGCGTCAAAAAAACGAATGCGCGAATTATCGGCGTCAACAATCGCGATCTGCACACGTTCAAAGTCTCGCTCGACGTTTCGCGAGAATTAATCATCAAAGCGCCGAAAGATGCTTTGATGATTACCGAAAGCGGCTTGCGAACGCGCGAAGATTTGGTTGAACTCAAAAATCTTGGCTATAAAGGTTTTTTAATCGGCGAAACTTTGATGCGTTCGGAGAATCCAACCGATGAACTGCGAAAATTACAATGAGCGAGCTTCACATCAGATATAAAAATCAGACCAATAAACAGCGGCATTGGACGATTCATCTGATTTCCGGCTGGAAGATCGTCAAAGGAATTATTTTGATAATCGTCGGTATCAAGCTTTTAAGTTTGTTAAATCGCGATGTTGCCGAATGGTTTTCCGATTTTATCGCGCGGCATAATATCGACGCGGAAAATAAATACGTTCATTCGCTGGTGGAAAAACTTTCGGGCATCAACAACAATCAAATCGTGCTTTTCAGCGTCGGCTCGTTTCTCTACGCCGGACTCGATTTTACCGAAGGCGTCGGTTTATGGTTTGAAAAACGCTGGGCGGAAATTCTGACTTCGGTCGCGACGGCGCTCTTCGTGCCGTTTGAAATTTACGAAATTTACGAGCGTTTCACATTCGTGCGCTTCTTGATTCTAATCGTTAATCTGTTTGTTATTTGGTATCTCGCAACGCGCGTTAAAGACGAAGTTAAAGAAGAATTAGCCGCAGATTAACGCAGATTGCACGGATAATTCAATTAAAAATCCGCTTCATCTGCGTTAATCTGCGGCAAAAAATATATGACAAAGGTCAAAATTTGCGGCATTACAAATCTTGAAGACGCGCTCGTTTCGGCGAAATTCGGCGCGGACGCGCTCGGTTTTAACTTTTACGCGAAAAGCCCGCGCTATATTGCCCCCAAAAAAGCGCGTGAGATCATCGAACATTTGCCCGAAAATATCTTGAAAGTCGGCGTTTTCGTTAATGAAAGTTTGGAGAAAATCGTCGAAATCGCTTCAATTGCAAAACTCGATGCGCTGCAATTACACGGCGAAGAAACGCCCGAATTTGCGCGTGCTCTTAAAGCGCAAACAAATCTCGAAATCATCAAAGCCTTTCGCGTTTCGCCCGAATTCAAACCCGAAGACGTTTTGCCGTTTGCGACTGGCGCGATTTTGCTCGATGCTTACAACCCGAAAGAACACGGCGGAACGGGCGAAACTTTCGATTGGAAAATTGCTTTTAAGGTAAATCAGCTTGTTCCTAAACTTTATCTTGCAGGCGGGTTAGATTCAAAAAATGTTGATAATGCCATTAGAAGAGTTCAACCATTTTCTGTTGATTCTTGTAGTTTATTAGAAGAAGAAAAAGGTAAGAAAGACAAGAAAAAAGTTGTTCAGTTCATCCAAGTATCAAAAAAAGACCAGAAAATTGAGACGAAAGATATTTACGATCTACTTTTTCAGATTGATTTGAGACCGGTAATGTATTTCGGTAGAAAATCACTTACTGACCTGCAAAATTTCATGTTTGGATTTGAGATGGCTTTGCACCTAACCAAGTCTGATTTCAATTTTTGTAAATATGAATCAGATGAATATAAAAAATGGATGAGTGAAAAAATTGGTTTTGGTTATCCAAATACAATTGATTGCATGACTCATATTTTAAGAAAATTTGATCAAGATGAAGTAAAGGCTTTTGATTATTTTTTCACACTTTTAAATGAATTTTGGCTGGAAAAAGAAAAACTGACTAATTAATCGTAGGCAAAATCTTTACATCATTTGTATATTCTCATACTATACAATTTGAGATGAAATCAATCGTTGAAAAATGCGAAGGTTTTGAATGGGATGTTGGAAATTCAAACAAAAATTGGCACCTTCACGGCGCAACGGACGGAGAATGCGAAGATGTATTTTTTAATTTGCCTTTAATTATTGCTTCAGACAACAGCCATTCGAAAGCCGAATCTAGATTTTTCGCGCTTGGTCGAACCGATGCCAATCGTTGGCTTTTCATTGTTTTTACTGTGCGAAATAAATTGATTCGGGTAATTTCAGCCCGCGATATGACAAAAAGTGAAAAACGAAAATATGCCGAAAAAATTAAAAGAGATTCCGATATTTAAGAGCGAAGAGGAAGAACGCGAGTTTTGGGCAAAAGCAGATTCAACCGATTTTATAGTTTGGGATTCGGCGGAAACGCAGGTTTTGCCGAAACTAAAACCGACGACGCGGACGATTTCGCTGCGAATTTCCGAAGCGATGCTCGAAAAAATTCGTCTCGCCGCCAACAAACGCGACGTACCTTATCAATCCTTAATAAAAATGTTTTTGAAGGAACGGCTCGACGAAGAGTTCAAAGTGTCATAATTAAATTTCGATGAATAATTTTCAACCAAATGAACGCGGTTACTGGGGCGAATTCGGCGGGCGGTTTGTGCCGGAAACGCTGATGTTTCCGCTTGAGGAATTAACGAACACTTATTTTGCCGTGCGCGACGACGCGGATTTTCAGGCGGAATTTTTGCGGCTTTTGAAGGATTTTTCGGGTCGACCGACGCCGCTTTTTCACGCGCAGAGATTATCCGAAAACTTAGGCGGAGCGCAGATTTATCTCAAGCGTGAAGATTTGGGACATACCGGCTCGCACAAAATCAATAACGCGATAGGACAGGTTTTGCTCGCGCGGAAAATGGGCAAAAAACGCGTGATCGCCGAAACCGGCGCGGGTCAGCACGGCGTGGCGACGGCGACGGTTTGCGCGCTTTTCGGGCTTGATTGCGTCGTTTATATGGGCACGGAAGATATGCGGCGGCAATCGCTCAATGTTTGTCGAATGCAGCTTTTGGGCGCGGAAGTGCGCGGGGTCGATTCGGGTTCGCGGACTTTGAAAGATGCGATCAACGAGGCTTTACGCGATTGGGTGACGAATGTCGAATCGACTTATTATCTTTTGGGAAGCGCGCTCGGTCCGCATCCGTATCCGCTGATGGTGCGTGATTTTCAAACGGTCATCGGTCGCGAAGCGCGTGAACAAATCTTGGAACAAACGGGAAGTTTGCCCGGTGCCCTCGTTGCCTGTGTCGGCGGCGGGTCGAATTCGATCGGTCTTTTTCACCCG
>CADEFG010000446.1 GCA_902826505.1 uncultured Acidobacteriota bacterium | reverse complement strand
TTTGCAGTGTTCGGAGCCATCACCGGAGCTTTGCTCTCATTAGCCGGCGTCAAGTTGCTTTGGGTCGTTCTGGCAAATATCACGATTCCCATTTTCTTTCTGCCATTTCTGTTAATTTCCACCATCATGACAATTGTCAGTACGCGCCCGTTAGCGCCGCAGAAGACTTTTGATCCGGAGATTTTGGTCGGAAAAGATGTTGCGACGGCAACTAAGATCATTCGAGAGTATGGTTGGTATGCGGTCGTCGATGATTTGCCGGGCGACGATTCAGATCGCCGGCAGCCTCGTCCCGCCAATGTTCAATACCCTTCCCTTGTTGAAATTAAAGTTCGGGACGGCAGGGTCACAAAGGCGACATTAGGCGGCTAAAAAAGCCGGAGTCGTTGCACACGGGCAATGGAAGCGGCTGACTCAGCCTAAAACAATTGAGCCAAACCTTTTTTGATTTATTCTCTTACCGAAAACAAAAGTTTATGCGCAAACACTCGACAACAATGCCGACAGTGATGATTAGAATAAAAAAACGAAAAGCACCGCAAGATTAAAACACGGACTTTGGCAGAGATCTGACTATCAGTTTTTAAAGCAACGAAGTTGACGGCAGAAATTTGCCGATCAGACACGATCGTTTAAAGTTTAGGCTCTCAGCTTGAAACCGCTTTAATCATTTGTTTGCTGATTTTCTTTTTGCTTCATTCGCTCGCGGCTGCAGGAAATCCGGTTTCGGCGTCGGTGTCTGGTCAAGGTATCTGGTCAAAGGCGCGGGCTGCGGATTTGGCTTATTTTGAGCGACTTTCGGAATAACCATTTGGCTCATTCCGAGAAAAATAACGGGTATATAGACAAGTGTCGCCAACATCGTCAGGATTTTGCCCTTCGCCCGGTCCCAATAATTCACGGCAAACAGCAGCGTTGACAGCGGAGCCAGAAAAATCCCGGCGAGCCCCCACACAATGCTTATCCTAAACATATCAACAATTAGTGAAACCTTACAGAACAAACCAATAACCATTCCCGTCAGTATAAAGAAAAGTGCCAAACCTGCGCCGATTTCGTGATTCGCCATTCCGACCAGAATCGGAATCGCTACGGCAGCGATAAAAACCGACCAATATATAAAAGAATTTCTTGACGCCGTGCCGGATTTTATTTGTGATGACTGTCTGCCGAGCATCTGATGACAGCGGCGGCAGTTTTCGTCCGTTGCCCAGTTGACCATGCCGCATTGTCTACATCTGATGTTATTTAAATTTCGATTATTCATAGAAGTTTATTGACAAAGAGAAGGATTATTGATTGAGATTTGAGTGATGTGCCGACTTAATTATACAAAAAGCAGGTAAAAACAGGCAATAATTTTTTTGCCCGGAAGAAATTATACCAAGCCCTGCGCCGCGCCCGCAACACCCGGTTTTAACGTTTTATTTGAGATCGGGCTGGGGCGCTAAATTCGGTTTTCGTATTGAGCGACTAAATATTTACAATGCCCGATTATTGCTTTTCCTTGAAAATACGTCTAACATTTGTTCATAAAGTTTTACCCTTCTTGCAACACAAAATTCATACAGAATAATTAGGCTTTATTTTTTTGCAAACAAAACAACCACTAAAGGAGAAGAAAGCGTGAATAAACGATTATACGCCGGTTTAACGGCGATTTTTGTGTTAGCGGTCTGTTCATTTGTCGGAATTTTCGGCAATTCGCAAGCCGCGACCATTTTAACGGAAGGGTTTGAAGCGGGCGGCAAGAGTGCCTACGCCGCCGCCAATGTGACGCTCTCGACGGGCAGTTGGTTTCTCGACGAGGCGCTGACCGGCAACACGGCGAGCGACCGCAAAACGGGAACGTGGTCGGCGCGGGTGCGCGACCTCGGGAAAATTCGGATGAATTTTAACGTGTCGAGCGCGGGCACGGTTTCGATCTCGCACGCCAAATACGGCTCGGACGGAACTTCAACGTGGCAGCTTTGGAAATCAACGAACAGCGGTTCGAGCTGGACACAGGTCGGTTCAACGCAAACGACGAGCTCGACGACTTTAACGACCGCGAATTTTACGGTTAACAATGCGGGCGCGATCCGTTTCGAGATTCGCAAGATTTCGGGCGGCGCAAACCGGATCAATTTCGACAATATTTCGATCACCGATTACGTCGCTTCGACGCCGACGCCGACGCCGACCACGACACCGCCGCCTAGTCAGAGCGTTCATCTGACGATGGGCAATCCGTCGGGCGCGACGACGAGCATCGCACAAACGACGAATTATCTGATGGAAAAACCGCAATACGCATTGTCGTATCACCGCGACAACGGCAGACCGAACTGGACGGCGTGGCATCTCGACACGAGCTGGCTCGGTTCAACGCCCCGGCAGGACGATTTTCGTGCCGACACAACGCTGCCCGCCGGTTGGTATCGGGTTTCGGGAACGGATTATTCGGGTTCGGGTTATGACCGCGGACATATGTGCCCGTCGGGCGACCGCACATCTTCGGTTGCCAATAATTCGGCAACGTTTTTGATGACGAATATGATTCCGCAAGCGCCGACCAACAACCAGCAAATGTGGGCGAATCTCGAAAGCTACTGCCGGACGCTCGCCAACGCGGGCAACGAGCTTTACATCTTTTCGGGCGGTTTCGGAAACAGCGGATTTATTGCGAACGGTCACGTTTCGATCCCGACGACGACGTGGAAAGTGATCATGGTTCTGCCGGCGGGCACGAACGATCTCTCGCGCGTGACGACCTCGACTCGCCTGATCGCGATTTCCGCGCCGAACACGAATTCGGTCGTCAGCGATTGGCGGCAATACCGCGTCAGCGTTGATAACGTTGAATCTTTGACGGGCTACAATTTCTTTTCGAATGTTTCGACGTCGATCCAATCGGTCATCGAATCGACGGTTGATACGCAGCTCATCGAAGATTGGGAAATGACGCCCGATAAAGCCGCGATCGAAGAAAACGAAGCCGAATCGGACAGCAAATTTAACCCGAAAGAAAAATAATCTTTTCGGATTATCAAAATTAAAAAAGCCTGTTCATTTTCCGAACAGGCTTTTTTAATTTTCATTTTTTTACTTTTTACTTTTTCTTGATCGAATAACTGTCACGCGCTTTGACGGCAACGCCTTGCTGGTCAACGCGAACTTTTATCTTATGTTTTTTGCCCTGTTCGGCTTCGTCTTTCGGATAAAAGCCGATGCTGTAATATTCGCGCAGCTCGCTGGCGATGTTGGAAAAGGCGGTTGAAAGATTGCCGGTCGTGCTTGCCTTGTAAAGTCTGCCGCCCGTCCGGTATGCCAGCTCGTTCAGATATTCGTCGGCTTTTTGATATTCTTCAACGGTTGTTCCCTTGCTGTCCATCGAACCGACACCGCCCATTCCGCCGCCGTTTTTTGTCGGAAACGGAAACGGAAACGGGCTTTTTTCTTTCGGCGGAATCGGACTCGGCGTTTTCGGCTGCTGGATCACCGGTTTGTTCTTCATCGCCTGCACTTCGTTGAAAGTGTCGTATTGAATCGGATAGATCAGCGCGTCGAGCTCCAAAGCATCGCTCAAATTACTCATATCGTGGGCTTTGCGGCTCGTCGTATCAACGCCGTCGGAAAAAAGCACGACCGCTTTGCGTCCCTGAATTTTTTTGAGTTTTTCGTTGATGACCAGATCCATCGCGTCGTAAAGACTCGTCCCGTAGGAAATTTTCGTGCTTTTGATCGCGGCTTGCAAAACCTTGCGGTCGTTGGTCGGCTCACACTGCACATAAATTTCCTCGTCAAAGGAAACAACCATTACCTTATCGTCCGGACGCAATTGATTGATAAAAGTGAGCGCGGCGGCTTGGATTTCTTCGGCTTTAAATTTTGCCGAATAACTCATATCCAAAATGAGCGCGACCGTAAAAGGCACCTGCTCGTTAGAAAAATAGGCGATTTCCTGTTCGAGATTATCTTCCGTCACCTTGAAATTTTCCTTCTTCAACCCGCCGACAAATCTGCCGCTGCGATCAAGCACCTTGACGGGAATCGTCACCAATCCCGTGTCGACCGTGATCACCTCGGAATTATCGACTTCGGCATTTTCATCGACCGGCGGCGTTTGCGTCGCCGTGTTTTCGGTCGGCGGCGTCGGGGTTGCGACCGGTTGCGGTTCACGCCGGTTGACTTTTTTATTGGTGTCGGTGGTTGGCGGGGCAACTCGGCGCGATTGGGCAAAACCGATCGTAAAACTCAGACAAATGACCGCCGAATATAGAAAAACCGTGATTTTTTTCATTTTGCACCTCGAAGTTCGATTGTAAGATGCTTTGAGGTTTAAGAAAAGATGCAAAGCAGAAAAGGTTAAAAGGGAAAAAGGGGAAAAGTTGGCTTGCCTGAAGCAACAAACCTTTTAACCTTTTCTGCTTTTGACCTTTTAACCTTTATTTGCCCGCCAGTTTATTATTATTCGCGCCGACAATATAGCTGGTTTTGGCTCTGACGACCAGATTCGGGCGCATCACACGGACGCGGATCTGTTTGCGGTCGCCGATTTTGCCGGCGGTTTCGGGATAATAACCGATCGAATATTGACGGCGAAGCTCTTCGGCGATGCCCGAAAACGCGACGCTCAGATTGTTGCGCGCTTCAAAGCTTCTGCCGCCCGAATTTCGCGCCAGATCTTCGAGATATCTTTTACCGGTTTCGTATTCGTTGGAACTCGAACCCGCGCCGCCGCCGCCTCTGCCGCCTCTGCCGCCGCCGCCATTTCCGCCGCCGAGGATAATTCCGATAATCCCGCCG
>CADEFG010000445.1 GCA_902826505.1 uncultured Acidobacteriota bacterium | reverse complement strand
TTTGAGCGATTGGAGAAGATATTGCCGTTTTGAAAAGAGCGAATTGCACAATAATTTTTCGACCAGATCGGCAAACTGCCAGAATGAATTTCCTTTATCGAAAAAGGCGATCGCCTCGTTAAAAATTTCTTCGCGCACCGCAAGCCCGACTTTGATGGTAAAGTCTTTTTCAAGATTTTGCCGTTGGTAATCGGACAATTCGTCCGCCGGCTTTTCTTCGGTTTTGGGATGGTGGATCTGGCAATCTTTGTTTGTGCAGATATAAACTTCCTGACCCTTTTGATCGCCCTTAACGGCTAAGGCTAATTCCGAATATATGCATTCCGCCCCTTTAAGAAGTGTTTGATTCGTCAGAACTTTTTCCGTGAAAGGTATTTCCTCTTTATCAACCCAGCTTTTGTCGGTGACGAGCGGAACGGCTTTGACCGCCGCCTCGATCGGTTTATCGGCAAGTTTCGGCGATTCCAAAGCTATCTTTTCGCGCTGCTGGCGAAGCTGAACATTCGATTTGAATTCAAAACATTTTTGATTCAAACAGCGATCGCCGTCTTTCAGATCGGGAAACAGAAGCGGTTCAAAACCGGAGCGCTCGGCGCAATCGGAACATTTCAAACCTTTTTCGCTTTGGTGCAAAAACGGGTTTTCTGTATCGAACGGCGCATCCTTGAGCGTGCGGATGATATTTTCTTCGACTTCTTCCTTAAATTCCGCGTAAGGGCACGCGCCGTCCGATTTATCGCCGTAATTGTAGGCGTAGGCTTCCGCGACGATTTGCGCCTGAACCGCCGGAGAAAATTTCGAGAGATAATAGGCGTGCCGAAGCGGCAGGTCGCCGTCGGCTAATTCCTGCACGGCTTCGGGGATCAGATCATTGAGCTTGAGCTTTTCGGTGACTTCCTTTTTGGGAATCGCAAAACGCGCCGCCAATTTTTCCGCATCGTAAGACTCATGATCGACCAGAAATTTGAAAAGAAACGCGTCGTCGAGCGGGTGATTTTCCTTGCGCTGGTGGTTTTCTTCATACTGAAGCTCGAGAACTTCCGCGTCGCTTAAGTTTTCGACGAAACAGCGAATCGATTTCGCGCCGTTTTGACTGACCGCCACAAATCGGCGTTCACCGAAAACGATCTCGAATTCGGCTTTGAAATCATCGAGCGGCGCGACCGGGCGCACTAAGATCGGCTGGCGCAGTCCGTGTCCTTTGATCGAACCGGCGAGCGATTTCAAATCATCCGGAGCGAATCTGGCGCGCCTTCGAGCTTGCGGCTCGAACCGCGACGGCGCGATCCGAAACAGTTCAATTTCCTGAATGGTTAAATTATCAACAATTGCTTTATCTTTTATTTTTTCATCATTTACTTGCTTTGCTTTTGCCATTTGTCCTAAAATCACTCCTATAAATACGTTGTTTTCAAAATGAACTTCTGCCAGAAGTTCCAAGTAAAGGCTGATGTATCCGACACATCAGCCTTTTTTATTGGTCATTTTCAGGAATTGTTTTTTTTTCGCTACATTTAAAAAACAACAATTTATCCTCTTTGCTGATCGCACAGCTTGTCGGCTAACAAGCTTTTCAAATTAAACGCGGTTTCAAAGCCACTCCGCGCCCGAAAATGACCAAAACCTTTCAAACCTCATTGCGGATTTTGGCGAGCCGGTTCTGATCGATCAGAATGCGCGCCTCACCGCGCGGCGTTTTCCGGCAATCCGGGCACAGATCGATCAAGGAGGTCGAATACCATTCATCTTTGAACCGCGCCAGATCTTCCTTGTCCCAGACCACCGTTTCCGCGCCGCATTGGTTGCACGCGTAGGTAAAAGTTATTGATTTGATCACTGGCTTACCTCCAAAACGTGCTCAGCAGAAAGCCTGCGCCGAAAAGTCCCAAAACGATGAAAAGAATTGCTCTGTCCGAAAGTTTTCGTTTCATGACGCGGCAACCCGCGCAATCGCAACCGAATTTTGCTCCCATAAATCAGTCTCCAAATTGAAATTAAAATTGTTTTTGTGCGCTCGTATTCGTACCAATCCGCGTCCGAATCGGAAATTAGAACTGCCATATTTTTATCCGGCTCCTTTTGTTTTTGAATTGACGGCGGCGCGGCAGAGAATGCATCTTTCGCGGTAATGCTCGAAGGAGTGCGGGAAATATTGGGGAGAGAGTTTTTTCCCGATCTCGTAAAATACGCGGTCGCTCTGGGTCTCAATCTCGGGAAACCGGCGCATCGCGCGGCTCAGACCGGCGGCGACTCCGAGCGTCATAAAAGAAAGCGTCGTTTGGCTCGGAATCGGAATATCGCCTCTCAGGCTTCGCGCTTTCATGGCACGCGTCCGAAATTGCTCAAAGGATTCATTTGCGCCATCCCTGGAAACCAAATCGCTCAACCGGTAGAAAAATGCGTCGAGATGAATTTGAATATCAGGAAACGCCTGGTCGAAATGGGCGAGCAGCTCGATCAAAACCTGAAAATCTTCGTCCGTGAAATAATTCATCGGCTGACTCCCGCCGCCGTCATCATCTTTGGTTCTTCATCCGGCAATTCGAGGGCGGCGCCCGTTTCTCTTGGCTGATCGCCGCATTTGCCGTGACGACGCATCCATTCAAGATCGCCGCCGATAAAAAAAAGATCGATCCAGCCGTGCTCTGCGCAAAATTTTTCGCGCCGGAAATATTCCGTTTTGCCGTGATTGATCTTGATCTTTTGAAGCCTGACTTCGCCGTGATTGTGTAAATCCAATTTGTTCATCATAAATTTCCCCTAAAAAACTTTGATAAATTCCGGTCAAAAATAGGCGGCGCGTCCCGAGTCGCCGCCTTTCCAATAGAGGAGTCCTGCCCTTTGCTCGTAAAAATTAATCGCAAAACACTTTTTCGCGTTTCTGCAGATATGCCATTAATTCCTCTTCAAACATCAACACCGGCGAAGTCGCTTTTTCCGGGTTTAGTTTAAATAACCGAAAGTCGCCGACGGCGCCGGTACGGATTGACTCAGAAGAGCAGCCGATCAGTTCCGCCGCCTGCGTGATGCGGATTACTTTTTTCGGTTTTTTGGAATAAAGAGCCATCTTTCAATGAAATCTATTTCTCGATCTGGGGTTTTTCTTTCAATGAATTTCCCGAAAGTTTTGAAGCGTAATAGTCTTCAAGGACAAAGTTGACCTGAAGATTTTTGCTGCGTTTATTACGGCTTGCATCTTCTTGAATCAACGTATCAAGCTCCTCAGAAACCCGGATTGAAAATTCTTTCAATATTTCTTTTTTCACTTTCATAACTTGTATTGTCCGTCTTTTGTCCGTCTTTTGTACGTACATTATAGATAAAAATATATTAATGTACGCACAATGTCAACTATTTCAGTGGAAATTAGTTGAAAATAAATCTATTCTTGATGTATGACTGTTGTAAGCACAATGGCAACAACTAAAGACGATAGAATTTACGTTCGGGTTTCTTCGGATATTAAAGAGGAATTCGAGATAGTCGCAGAGCATCGCGGGCTAAAGACTGCGACACTTCTGCATTCTTTGATCGTGAAAACCATTCACGAAACAAAGAAAGAATCGCCAGAAATTTTTGCAGAAGCTAAAAGCTCCAAGCAAAAAGATGACAAGATTCCGACAAAGACTCTTGATGAAATAAAGGAAAGTAAAAGATTACGAAAGGAAAATGATAAAAATAAAAAATAAAAATGCCTTAGAACTAAAACCTTCGAAGGCATCACTCAAATCTTTGTTTTGAAAATTTATTCAAAGATAGATTTCAGAAAGTCGAAAATATCTTTGTAAAAAGTTTGAGTTGGAATATCCTTGGAAATCTCGGTCGAACTGACTAAACAATTTTGCCCGTTCGGACAAGATTTTCCGCCAATGGGAATCTCACCTTCTGCCAAAGCTGAGATTGAAAGAACTAGTAACAAAACGAACATTAACGTAAATTTTTTCATTGATTTTTTTCTCCTGTTTGAATTGACTGATTTCAACGATCCTTTAAACAATCGTTGAACTATATTTTAGCAAGAAAACTTGCAAAGGATATTTATGCTTCCAAAAACTACCACAAAGTTATCCTTAAAGGACGTGCTGGGGATCATTGAAGAAGGGAAAAATGCTGAGCTATGCAGGGACCTAAATTCTTTGCGGAAAATTCTGCAACCGGTTTGGACAAACATTGACGAAACTCCCAACTTTCAATTTTACGGTGAAGTTATCAACGCGGAACTCCTCCGGCTGAGCGGCGTATTTTTGAGTCTCTACGGTAATGCTCATAGCCTCAAAAATCACCAGATCAGAGGTAAGGATTTGCTGACCAATGCATTTGAGGTTTTTGAATCGAACAATCTTCCCGACAAAGCGGCGGAGGCTAAAGTCATGCTCGCTTTCTGTTACTGGAATGCGGGAGAGATTGAAGAGTGTGAAGCCATTCTGCAATATGTCGAAAATGAGTTTGGAAAAAATTTGCTTCATCCGGTCTATCTGCAGATCTGTGCCAACCGGCTTTTGACACTTTTTTGGAAACAAGATCACCAGGCTGCTTTAAAAATCATTGAAGAAATAAAGCCTGCAATGGAGTTTTGTACTGATCAACGCCTTCAGGCGATGTTTCATAACCAGGCAGGGATTTTTTACCGGGCGACAAAAGAATATGAAAAAGCAATTTTTCACCTGAATGAAGCGATTCGCTTTGCCAAACGTGCGAACAATCTTTTATTTGTCGGAATTAATTTTAATAATCTCGCATTTCTTTATAAAGAATTGCAGGACTTTGACCTTGCCTTTGAGTGTATTTCCGAAT
>CADEFG010000444.1 GCA_902826505.1 uncultured Acidobacteriota bacterium | reverse complement strand
ATCAAAGCATAGGAATTGATGATGTAGTTCGGCGAGCTGTTCGGTCTCGATAAAGCAAAAAGCAAACAAAAATGCGAAGAATTATTGACCAAGGTCGGACTCGAAGAAAAAGACTGGAACAAACAGCTTCGCAAATTCTCAAAAGGCATGCTGCAGCGCGTCGGTCTCGCGCAAGCCTTGATCAACGAGCCCGAGATCGTCTTTCTCGACGAACCGATGAGCGGGCTTGACCCGATCGGACGCCGCGAAATCCGCGAGCTGATCGCCGACCTCAGAGAAAAAGGAACAACCGTTTTTATGTCCACGCATATTTTATCGGACATCGAAGCCCTTTGCGACAACGTCGCGATCCTGCGCGGCGGACGCCTTGCCGCGACCGGCAAACTCGATGAATTATTAAGCGATGCGGGCGAACAGCAATCTTTCGAGATCAACGTCAAAGGCGTTTCGGCAGAAAATCTGCAAGCCGAATTACAGCAAATCGCGGGCGCGACGCTAAATTCGAAGGCAAACGGCGCAAATATTCAGGTTTTGGAAGAAAAGGATATTGATAAGGTCTTACAAATCACCCGCGAAAAAGGCGGCAAACTCGTTTCCGTCCAGCCCGTCAAACAATCGCTCGAAGAACTATTTGTCAAAAATGGATAACTAATAACGAATAATGGATAATGGATAATATTTATTTTTTCATAATCCGTTATCCATTATCTGTTATCCATTATCCATTATTCCGTTTTGATCGCCGTAACTTTCCAGCGGATCCGGGCGCGGTCATCGTCGGGTTTGAAGCCGTCAATCCTTATTGTTACATTCATCTCGCCTTTCGGTTCGAGCTTCTTCTGCTGGTTCGGTACAACCGTCAGGACTTTGTCTTTGACGACCTTGTCGAAACTGTCGACGACGGCGACTTTGATCTCAAGCCCGGTCAAGGTCTTTTCGCTATTGTTACGGATTTTTCCGGCGATGTTCATCATGATACCGCCGGTGCCGACGGGCGAAAACCAGGTTTTATCTTCGTCGTTTTCGGCGACAATGCGTTTGGTGATCGCGTCAAATTCGGGCGTGCCTTCGCGAAACGCGCCCGAGAGCGCTTGTTCCTGCTGTTCCTCCATCGAAGGCTGTAATTTCCAAATCAATAAAACGCCGCCGCCGATCAATAAAACGGCAATCAAAATGGCGATCAGAAAATTTTTATTCACGTTTTTTGCTTTTCTCCCACTTGTGATTCAAGCGTCTAATTTTTATTAGACAATTGTTTTCTTAAAAAGTTCCAATAGGTTATCATTTTAGATTAGTAAAACGAAAACTCTTGTCTTTAGATGCCGAAAACGTCCGCGAAAGATTTCCCTTTTCCTGAATTTGTCGAGGTTGCGCTGCCCTTGCCGCTGCGGCAGACTTTTACCTACCGGTTGCCGGTCGGGCTGCGCGAAAATGTCATCACCGGCGCGCGTCTGCTGGTGCCGTTCGGCAAACGACAGCTGACGGGCTATGCCGTCGCGCTTCACACACGGCTCAGCGATGAAATTGAAATCGAAGAAAACTCCATCAAAGATGCGCTCGAACTGATCGACGAAGAACCGCTGATCACCGAAGAAATCCTCAAATTAACGCAGTGGACGGCGGATTATTATGCGTCCGCGTGGGGCGAAGTCTTGAAAGCGTCGCTGCCGGCGGGCATTAACGCGAGCGTCGAACAGATCGTTTCGATCACCGCCAAAGGACGCGACGAACTCCATAAAGTAACGACCGCCAAAACCATCAAAACTCAGGTTTTAAGATATTTAGCCGAAAGCGGCGAGATTCCCGCCCGCGAATTGTCCGCGCATTTCGGTACGACTGCCGCGCAGCGCGCCGTTCGCGACCTCGATAAAAGCGGTTGGGTTTCAACCTTTCACCGAACTTTGACCGCGCAGGTCAAACCGAAACGCCGCAAAGCCGTTCGATTGCTCGCGCCGGAAAATCATCAGGCAAACGGCAAGGCTTTCAGCGAAGCGCAACAGAAGATCGTCGAGACGCTTTTGAAATTCGACGGCGAAATGCTTTTTACCGAAGTCATCGAACTCGCGGATGTCGGCGCATCTTCGATCAATACTCTGGCAAAACACGGCATTTTGGAAATCTTCGTCCAGGAAGTTTTGCGCGACCCGTTAAAGGACGCAAAGATTCCCGATATTCTGGATTTAACGTTAACGGGCGAACAGGAATCGGTTTTAGCCGAGATCGAAAAACATTTAAAAACCGCGAAATATAAAGCCTTTCTGCTGCACGGCGTGACCGGCAGCGGCAAAACGGAAATCTATATCCGCGCGATGAAACACGCGCTCGACGACGGCAAATCTTCGATGATGCTCGTGCCCGAAATCGCGCTGACACCGGTTTTTTCAAGGCGATTACGCGCCGTCTTCGGCGATGAGGTCGCGATTCTTCATTCCAATCTTTCGACCGGCGAGCGTTTTGACGAATGGCGGCGAATCCGGCGCGGCGATGCGCGGATCGTCATCGGCACACGTTCGGCGGTTTTCGCGCCGCTGCGGAATCTCGGGCTTTTGATCGTTGACGAAGAACACGACGGTTCGTACCGCCAGCACGAATCACCGTTTTATAACGGGCGCGATGTCGCGGTCGTCCGCGCCAATTTTGCAAACGCGGTAGTCGTTTTGGGTTCGGCAACGCCCGCGCTCGAAACCTTTCACAATTCACAGACCGGCAAATACGAATATCTGCGCCTTCCGAACCGGATCGGCAATCGCCCGCTTGCCAAAGCGGAGATCGTCGATATGCGGCAGGTTTTCAAAGCGGTCGGCAAGGACATTAGTTTTTCAAGCAATCTGATCGAAGCGATCGAAGAAACACACGCGAAGGGCGAACAATCGATAATTTTGTTAAATAGGCGCGGCTTTTCGCAGTTCGTTCTCTGCCGTTCGTGCGGCGAAACGATCCGCTGCCGCAATTGCGATATTACTTTGACGTTTCACAAACGCGAATCGCGGCTGATCTGCCATTACTGCAATCACCGCGAAAAAGTTCCGCACAATTGCCCGCAGTGTAAAAGCCATTTTCTCTATTTTATGGGCGAAGGCACCGAGCAGATCGAAGATATGCTCAAGCGCAAATTTTCGCATCTGCGGATTGCCCGCGTTGACCGCGACACGACTTCGCGCCGCAAAGAGATGGAAAACGTCCTCGAACGATTCAGCGACGGCGAGATCGATATGCTCGTCGGCACGCAGATGCTTGCCAAAGGTCACGATTTTCACAACGTCACGCTGGTCGGCGTGATCTCGGTTGACGCCGGACTCGCGCTGCCCGATTTTCGCGCCGCCGAGCGAACCTTTCAGCTTTTGACGCAGGTTGCCGGTCGCGCCGGTCGCGGAAGTCTTCAGGGACGCGTTTTGATTCAAACTTATTACCCGGAGCATTACGCTTTGAAACACGCGCAGACGCAGAATTACGACGCGTTTTACAATGAAGAGATCGAGTTTCGCCGCAAGCTCGCCTATCCGCCGTTCGTTGCGCTCGCTTCGGTTTTGATCAAACACACGAACTATAATTACGCGTTCGACAATGCGCAGCTTTTGAAAGATTGTCTGCAAAAAGCCAACACCGATAATTCGTGTCGAATTTTAGGCGTTGCGCCCGCGCCGCTCGCCCGTCTGAAAAACGAATTTCGGCTGCAAATTCTGGTCAAGGCGAAAAACCGTCGGAACTTGCGCGAAACGCTTGATTTTGCGCTTCACGACGCGCAGGAAAAGTTCTGCGATCTGCGGATCGTCAATGTCGAGATCGACCCGATAAATTTGCTTTAAAAGATGCGCGACGAAAAGAAAATGCTCGAATTGATTTTAGATGTTGCCCGCCGTGACGAACGGATTCGCGCGGTGATCTTGAACGGTTCGCGGGCAAACCCGAACGCGAAAAAAGATTCTTTTCAGGATTACGATGTCGTTTATTTTGTCAATCTGCTCGAAACCTTCACGGAAAATCACGACTGGATCGACGTTTTCGGCGAAAGAATCATTCTGCAAATGCCCGACCGGATGAATTTGTCGGGCTTTGAAACCGCTTCGGAAAACCATTCTTTTGCTTATTTGATGCTTTTTACAGACCGCAACCGCATTGACCTGACCTTGTTTCCGGTCGAACACATCGAAAAACATTTCGTTTCGGACAGTTTGAGTCTGCTTTTGCTGGATAAAGACGATCTTTTCCCCGCACTTCCGGCGGCTGACGAATCTGATTATCTGATTCAAAAACCGTCGGAAAAAGAATTCTTGGATGTGTGCAATGAATTCTGGTGGGTGATGCCGTATGTTGCCAAAGGTTTACGGCGAAATGAAATTACCTACGCCAAAGATATGCTTGAAAATCCGGTTCGCAAAATGTTTATGAAAATTATCGAATGGCAAATCGGCATCGAAACCAATTTCGCGGCAAATTTCGGCGCGAGCGGAAAGAATCTAAAACGGCTTGCCGATCCCGAACTTTACCAAAAAATTCTCGCGACTTACGCCGACGGCAGCGCAGAAAATATTTGGAAATCCGTGTTTTTAATGATCGCTATTTTTGACGAATCGGCGCGGAAGACGGCTTCGAGGGCGTGATCGACCTCGTGCGCATGAAGGCGATCTACTGGGACATGGAAACCCAGGGGATGAAGTTCGAGTACCGCGACATCCCGGCCGATATGCAGGCCCAGGCCGAGGAATATCGCCTGAAGATGGTGGAAGCCGCGGCCGAAGGTGACGAAGCGCTCACGAACAAATACCTCGAGGGCGAGGCGCTGACGGAAGACGAGATCCGCAA
>CADEFG010000443.1 GCA_902826505.1 uncultured Acidobacteriota bacterium | reverse complement strand
TATTCATTCCCTGGTGACAGCTGATGCAGCCGACAGCTTTAAAAATCCGGTAACCTTCCTTTTCATCAGCGGTCAGAATTTCCTGATTTCCGCGCAGATACTGGTCGAAACGCGCATTTGGCGTGATCAGCGAGCGTTCGAAAACGGCGATCGCGTCTTTGATGTTCTGAATTTGGATGCCGTCCTGATAAAGTTTTGCAAATTCTGCCACGTAATCCGGCGAATCATTGAGTTTGGCTGCGATCTCTTCCCAACTGGAACCCATTTCCGACACATTGTTTGATGGTCCGTCAATTTGTGCTTCCAGGGTTTCGGCGCGTCCGTCCCAAAATTGTTTGAAATTATACGAGGCATTAAAAACTGTCGGCGCATTAATAATACCGATTTGTCCTTTGATCCCGATCGAGCGCGCCAAATTATCGGTCCCGCCGAGACTTAAACTATGGCAAGAAGCGCAAGAAACCGAATTATCGCCCGAAAGTCTGGTGTCGTTAAAGAGTTTTTCGCCGAGCGCGACCTTCCCCCAAGGCAGATCCATTTCAGTCGGAATCGGCGCGATCGGTTCATGCGACCATTTCGGGTCGAAGGTTTGAGGCTCGTTTTTAGTCACCGCGGTCTGTTCCACCGAACGGTTGCAAACCGTGGTAAACCCGACAAAAATCAGGAAAATAGTGATACTCAGCAACTTTAGGATTTGCTTTTTCGACAACATTGTTTTGATTCAAAAACGCTTCAAAAGTAAAACGGCGGTTTGGCGGCTCTCTTCTTTTTTAATTAGAAGAAATCAAAATAGCTTATCGGTGTTTTGGCGCGGAACTTTAATTTCCGTTACCGATTCGAGCGCTCCGGAAACCGCCGAATTTACCCGAAACTTGTTTACGGCACTAAATTTGCTTAAAACGTCGGCGGAGTATTCTCCCGACAGGTAAAATTTGCCTCAACACTCTTTTATCAAATGAAAAATTCGCCGATTGAAAACTTTTTAAGTCGTGCCAGCAGTTATTCGCATTTGACCGTGCCGGTCGCGGCGGTCGTGATCCTGCTCGTTTTGCTGATCCCGCTGCCGTCGTTCTTGCTCGACGTTCTGATCAGTTTTAATTTAATGCTGTCGGTCGTCGTGCTGCTCGTTTCGATGTACACGCCGGAGCCGGTCAAATTCACCTCTTTTCCCAACATTTTGCTGCTCACGACGCTTTTTAGACTTGCCTTGAACGTTGCCACCTCGCGCCTCATCCTGACCGACGGAAATACCGGCGAATCAGCCGCCGGTGCGGTCATTAAAGCGTTTGGCGAATTTGTCATCGGCGGAAATTATGTCGTCGGCGTCGTCATTTTTATGATCCTGCTGGTCATCCAATTTCTGGTCGTCAACCACGGCGCGGTGCGCACTTCCGAAGTAACGGCGCGTTTTACTTTAGACGCGATGCCGGGAAAACAAATGGCGGTTGACGCCGATCTTGCCGCCGGGATGATCGATGAAGTCGAGGCGAAACAACGGCGCGGCGATATCAGCCAAGCCGCCGAATTTCACGGCGCGATGGACGGCGCGATCCGGTTCACGCAGCGCGACGCGGTCGCTTCGATAATCATCGTCGCGGTCAATATCTGCGCTGGTTTCGCGATCGGCGTTCTCCAGCACGGACAAGAGCTTGCCGAGGCGATCAAAACCTACACGATCCTCACGGTCGGCGACGGCGTCGCGGCTGCCGTCCCGTCACTTTTTATCTCGGTCGCCGCCGCCATTATCACCACGCGTTCGGCAACCGATTCGAGTATGGGTTCGGAAATGAGCAGTCAATTACTACTCAATCCGCGCCCGCTTTTTATCGCCGCCGCCGTTTTGATCTTTCTCGGAATTCTGCCCGGCATGCCGCATTTTGCCTTTATTTCGCTGGCGCTGGGCGCGGGCGGAATGGGCTATTTATCGATCCAAACTGCGAAAAACGAGGAACTCAAGGCGGAAGAAAAAGAAGGCGCGGAAAGCTCGGCGGAAACCGTCAAACAGCCCGAGAAAATGGAGAGTCTGCTCAAAATCGACGCCCTCGCTTTAGAAGTCGGCTACGGCTTGATCGGCTTGGTCAGCGCCGGCGATTCTTTCTTGAATCGAATCCGCGAAATTCGCCGGCAAGCCGCCACCGAACTCGGGATAATTGTTCCGTCGGTTCACGTTACCGACAATCTGCAGCTTCCGCCGCGGGAATATTCGATTCTCCTCAAAAGCGAAAAAATATCGAGCGGCGAGCTTCATCCCGAAGGTTATCTGGCGATCGATCCGGGCGTTGTCCGCGAAAAGGTGCAGGGCATCGAAACGACCGATCCGGCTTTCGGAATGCCGTCGGTTTGGATTCGGCGAAGCGAAGACCGCGACCGCGCCGTGGCTGCCGGTTACACGGTCGTCGACCCGACAACCGTCATCTGTACGCATCTTTCCGAAGTCATCAAGCGCTACGCGCACGAACTGCTCGGCAGACAGGAAACCCGCGCCTTGCTCGATACGCTCTCGGAAACGCATCCGAAAACCGTCGAGGAAGCCACGCCGAAAGTTCTTTCGCTCGGCGAGATCCAGCGCGTTTTGCAAAATCTGCTGCGCGAACGCGTCCCGATCCGCGATCTCGCGACGATTCTCGAAGCGATCACAGATGTCGGAGTTGTGACGCGTGATGTCAATGCTTTGACAGAAGCCGCCCGCATTTCGCTCGCGCGGACGATTTCGGGAAATCTCTCAAACGAAAACGGCGAGCTGACGGTGCTGACGCTCGACCCGCGCCTCGAAACTCAATTTGCCGAACGACTCGGTCTGCTCGGCGGCGCTTCGGGGCAGGTGATCGATCCGGAATTCGGCAGACAACTACTCGAAAAGATCGAGACCGCCTGCCGCGCGGCGGTGATGTCGCAGCCCGTTGTTTTGTGCTCTTCGATGGTTCGTCCGCATCTTCGAAAACTTACGGAACGGTTCTTGCCTGAATTGGTCGTGATTTCACATGGTGAAGTCGGTTCAAACGTAAATCTCGTTTCGATGGGAATGGTCAGTTAGGAAAAAAGTTTTATGATGAATATTAAAAAATACCGCGCCACGACAACGCGCGAAGCGCTCGAAAAAATAAAACAGGATTTGGGCGAGAATGCCCTCGTGCTGGAAACCAAACAGGTTCGCACCGGCGGATTTCTCGGTTTGGGCGCGGGCTTTCAAATCGAGGTCAGCGCCGCCGCGCCGGCGGGCGAGCTAAATTCCTCATCGGCAAAAAAATCGAAAACTGAAATTCATTCGAACCGCATTCTTCATCTGACCGACGATACGGTTGCCGCGCCGACCGGTTACAACAATCCCAAAAACGGCGCGAAAAACAATTTGATGGCGGCATTGTCGGCGCGGGCAACAAATTCGAGCGGCTTTGAAAAACCAATGCCGGGCGCCCTGAAAACAGTTCAAAAGGAAAGATTTTTCGACCCGTCGAAAATCGAAGCCGTCGAGATCAGTTCCGACGCCCCGCGCGTCGTTCATCCGAAAAAAGAAGTTCCCAAACAAATTTCGGCGGCGCCGGAAAACATTGCGGTCAATCCCGAAAACACGCTCGCCAATCAATCGATTCGCGAGATCGAACTGCTCCGCGCGGAAATGCGCGAAATCAAATTCTCGGTCAATTCTTTTGCGACGCGCCAGAACGTCAATGCCTGGCAAAAGGAAGTCAATTTCGATTTGTTTGACGAGATCTTTGAATCGCCTTTCTATGAAACCTATATGGAATTGACCGAAACGGGAATCTCGCCGGAGCTGGCGCGAACCTTTATTTCCGACATCATTCCGCATTTCAGGGACAAAAACCTCAACCCGAACGATTTGTCGCAAACCGCGCTTTTCCGCGCCATTTCTTCGACCATCAAATTTGAAGCTGATGTTCTAAAGCTTGAAAAACCAACTGTTTTGGCGGTGATCGGCTCGACCGGTGTCGGCAAAACCACGACCGTTGCGAAACTTGCCGCGCGCGCCGCGCTTCAGGAACGCCGCCGCGTCGAACTCGTGACGCTCGATACTTACCGGATCGCCGCCGTCGAACAACTAAAAACCTACGCCGAAATCATCGGTGCCGGTTGTCACGTCGTCCGTTCGGTGCTCGAACTCGACGCTGTTTTGCGGCGAATTCCAGCGGACGCGATCGTTTTGATCGACACGACGGGCAAAAATCCGCACGATCTCGCCGATCAATACGAGCTTTCCGGTTACTTGCAGCAACGACCTGAAATCCGCAAATGTCTGGCGGTTCAGGCGACGACGAATTCTCTGGACGCGGTTGCCGGAATCAGAAAATTCGAGATGTATGGCGCCGATTCGCTGATTCTCACCAAAATCGACGAAACCCTGCGTCCCGGTACGCTGCTCGAAGTCGTCTCCGAAAGTGCGTTGCCGGTTGCCTATCTGTGCAACGGTCAGCGGGTTCCCGAAGATCTCCAAATTGCGACGCCCGAAACATTAACCAACCGAATTTTAGGTAAAAATTAAAAAATGAACGATCAAGCTTCAACGCTCCGTACACTTGCCACCGCCAACCACAACAACCTTATGTCTGAAACACAAACTCTAGCCAACCTGAAAACCTCTCAACTTTCGATCAAACAACCGCGCTGCATTGCCATTTCCGGTGGCAAAGGCGGGGTCGGAAAATCAAATCTGGCGGTCAATCTCGCCTTCGAACTGGGCGCGCTCGGCAATCAGGTCTCATTGCTCGACGCCGATTTCGGTCTCGCCAATATCGATCTGTTGTGCGGCGTTTCGCCCAAATTTCATCTCGGTCACGTTATTTCGAGTCTCAAGGATCTGGAAGACAT
>CADEFG010000442.1 GCA_902826505.1 uncultured Acidobacteriota bacterium | reverse complement strand
ACCGTGAAATTTGAAAAAACGACCGAAGAAGGCGAAACACCGGTGCAGATCGTCAACGGCACCGCAAATCCGGGCAAAATGCCGATCGTTGATAAAATTGCGCTTGAAAACGCGATCGATCAGCTTCCGGCAGGTTACAAAAACGTCTTCGTTCTGCACGATGTCGAAGGCTACGAACACGAAGAAGTCGCCAGAATTCTTGGCTGTTCGGTCGGAACGTCAAAATCGCAACTTCACAAAGCACGTTTGAAGCTGCGGAAACTCTTACAGAAAAAAGCCAATCCGCGTTTGGTCGGAATGTGGCGCAGCTAAAAAATAATTCGTTTTTATAAACTTTTTAAGGCTTCTCGCTAATGAGAAGCCTTTTTCTATTTGATGCGGTCGAGCTTCATCTCGAAAAATTTGACCCAGGTTTTACCATCTTTTGAAAATTCGCCGATTTCAAACCACACATCGTTTGCTGTTTTGATCGTATAGCGAATCGTTCCCATCGGCGATTGAAAGCCCCATTCGTAACCGTCAGCGACTACTTTTAAATCGTGTTCGCCGCTCATTCCGCTTGCCAGATAAGTGCGGAAGCGAAAGTTTTTCACCTTCGCATCAAATGATAAGACCGCCAGAGTTTCGTGAATGATTTTGCCTTCGGGATTGGTAAATTTCCCTTCGACGAGCAATGCCAAGCCATCTAACTTGCGCTGAACATTTTCCGTTCCCGTAAAAGTTTCGCGTTTCGCGCCTTGCTGGATCCAGCCCGAACCTTTCCATTGCCCGACCATACTTTCGAGTTTTTTTACTTCCGTGCGCTGAAGCTCGGCAGTATTTTCCATTTGTGCCGAAACCGCCAAAACGCTCAAAAACACAAAAAACGAAATCATCAAAAATCTTTTCATAAAAAATGGCTCCTTAAAAATATCTTTGACGGATTATGAATAAAATTTTTCGGCGCGTCTTGTAAATTTGCGACATCGCGCGAAAATTTATTTGACGAGATTTCCGTGTTTGATATGGCTGACTTTTTCGGCAAAGGAATTCGGCGAGCGTTTGGTCAGGGAAACAAATTCGTGCGTCAAGTGCGATTGGTCGGCAAAACCCATTTCGGCGGCGCGGTTTGCCCAGTTCATATCGTTCTTCTCGACCAGATCGACCGCGGTGGCGCGAATCCGCCGCGTTCGCGAAAATTGCTTCGGCGATAAACCCGAACTTATCTTAAAACGTCTTTCAAATTGTCGAACGCTCAAATTTAACCGTTCGGCAAGCTCCGCAATTTTGATTTCGCCGCCGGTTTTTTCGATAATTTTTAACGCTTGCGCTATTTTTTTGTCCACAACGTTTTGTCCCAACTCCAATTCTTTCAGATGATTTTCAAAAACGACGACCGCCCGGTCAAAATTTTCGCAGACGTTTAATTTTTCTAAAAGTCCTCCGGTCAAATGCGAGAATTTTTCGGCTTCCGCCATTTTGATCGCTCTGAAACTTGCCGGATTCGTTTTCAAAACATTTGCGCAGGCGGCGGGCGAAATTCTCATTCCCCAATAAATATCGCCCGGAAAAATCGGCGCAATCACCGATTCGAGATTCAAGCCGCTGAAAAACATTCGTTTGATTTTAAAATTGTCGTTGCGATGGTAGAAAAGTGAAACACAGCCGTCGGGAAAGATCTCGTGCTGGATCGTATCGAAATCCTCGTTTGCCGCCGTAAACTCCCAAAAGGAAAAAACGAGCTGCGAAACAGCTGCGGACGGCGCAGCCTCGCGGTATGCCATCTTTGAGAAATTCATAAACTATTGCTGAATCGGTTCTTTCTTGCCGCCAACCGGCTCGAAAGGCAGAAAATTCAGCTCGAACCAAGCGCTTGCGACGGAGAAAAATTCGCGAAAATGATAATATCTTTCGCCGTCGTATGTCCGGCGATTTGCCGTCATGCCGAGGCTCTCAACACCGAGACTGTTGCACAAATAGAGCGCCCGCGGCAGATGATAATCCTGCGTCACGAGAATCGCTTTTTGGACTTCGAAAATTTCTTTGGCGCGGTAACAGGTATCGTAGGTTCGCCGCCCGGCAAAATCCAAAACAATATCTTCTTCGGGAACACCGAGTTCCATGGCGGTCTTCTTCATCGCCGTCGGCTCGTCGTATTCGGCATTCGGATTATCACCGCTCATCAAAAGTTTTTTGACGCGCCCCGCGCGATAAAGCTCGACGCCCGTCAAAACGCGGTCATAAAGCGAATTCGAAGGCATTCCGCTCGACCAAACCCGCGCCCCGAAAACGATCGCAATGCGTTTCGGTTCTTCCGCCGGAATTTCGGTGATCGAGTTTTTTATTTTGTCGGAATTGTTCGAGTACACGTATTTATTAATGACGGCGATCGACAGAACGCCGATTAGAGCAAGGGCGAGAAGCGACAGAAAAATTCGTAAAACCCATTTCATATTCGTGGTCAATAACGCCAACCGCGGCATTTAATTATTTGAACGATAAATGTCATCCGCCTTATGAACAAATTCGATCTTTTCAAATTCTTTCTCAACCTTCGAACGAATTCCATTTGGCACGACGGGCGCATTACTTTGAATGTCCTTCAGCCGCTCCTCAATTTCCAAGACGAACGGTTCTTTAGTCTTGCTCTGGATTCGCTCGATTTTCCAAATCATTTCTTTATATTGCGCTCCGGCAGAACGATGTTTCTCGGCTCGCTCCGCGAGATTTAGAAAAGTGTTCAAACTCGTCAGTATCGCCGATAAAATACTCAAAGAAACGATCACGGCTTTGACGGCTACGCCGGGTGAAGATTCCTTTTCAAAGACCGAAAAGACCGAAGTTCCGACAATTGCCGAAAACACACAAGCCGTGCCGCCGAGCCAGAGCCTCGCTTGATCAAATCGCCGCGCTGCTAAATCGTGCCGATTTCGTTCTTTGTGCGCATGAATACACCATCCTTGAAGTAAGTCTTCATTATTTTCAGGATTAAATATATTTTTCGCCGGACGATTTTCTGACTTTTCATCCATCGCTGATTCGTTAGCGTTTTCGCTATCTACGAAACAATCTTTATATTTCTTCTTTCCAACTCTGCCACGAATTTGTCCGGATCGATCGCTTTTTCCTGTGGCGTTGCGCCGCGCTCCAAAACTTCACCTTTCGCCATCATCTGCGCGATGATCGAAGCCGGAAAAGCGGTTGTCCGCATCATTGCGCTCAACCCGGTCGTTTCGTCTTGCCGGTCAACAATATCATACCGCAGCCGTTTAGTTGTGCCGCCGGTTTTACCGACAAATTCGAGCCTCACAAGAACATAATCGGGTTCGTCCGCCGGCAGATGCCGGGTCAAAAGCTCGCCGAAAACTTTGCGCGGCGTAATGCGCGCGTAATCAACGAGAATTTCTTCGCTCGAACAAAGCCCGAGATCGATCATCGTCTTAAAGCGCTCGCAATGTCCGCTGTAGCGAATCGTTTTGTAATCCAATTCTTTGATTTTGCCGAGAAAGGTATCGGGCAAAGTCGAAGTTCCGCCCGAAGTTTGAAACGCTTCGAGCGGCGGAAAGCCGTCGAACGCGAGCGTTTCGATTTCGGTCATCGATTCGACTTCAGTGATTTCGCCGTTTCGAATAACCCGCGCCACTTCGATATATTCGTTGATCAAGCCTTCGACCGAGAAGACGAGCTGATACTGCAAAGCAGTTTTCGGTTTCTGGGGCAAACCGCCGACGCGAATATGAATTTCTTCGATTTCATCAAACTTGCGCGCGCCGTGCATCGCCAAAATCGAAACCATTCCGGGCGCCAGTCCGCAATCGGGAATAATGCTGATTCCCGCATTTTTTGCCTCTTCATCGAGCGCCAGTTGTTCGTCCACGATGTAATTATTTCCGCCCAGGTCACAAAAATTCGTATTGGTCGCAATCGCCGCTTTTGAAAGCTCAAGATTATACCAATAATTAACGCACGAAATTGCCGAATCGTGCGGCTTCATCAATTCAACCGTTTCGGACACATTTGAAACGTCAATGCGCTGCGCCGTCACGAGCGGTGATTCAACTTTTTCCGCAACTTCTTCGGCTTTCTTTAAGTCAAAATCAGCGACCGTAATGGCTTCGACATCAGGCGAATTATGCGCCAAATCGAAAACCGCTCCCAATCCCATCCGTCCTGCGGCGAGAACAAGAATTTTCATATTTTATGATTTTAAATATCTGATATAAGATTGCAAACCGCAATTTCTTCTTTTTCAAGAATAAATTGCTGATTTTGACGATTACCAATCGTCAAATTCGTCCGGCTTTTGCGCGGCAATTATTTCGCCGGCATGTTCCCAAACCTTTTTTCTCCAGACGCGAATCGAATCGGTCAATTGAAAAGCGGCTTGCGGATGCGATGCGTTGCGTTCGAGACGAATGACCTGTGCCGCTACGGTGACTTCATCATCGGCGTGTTCGGTGATCGTTAGATACACTTTGCTTCCAACCGTCGGAAGCAGGCGCGGAAGAAAAACAAGTGTTCCCTGCGGTCCGACATTTTCCGTTAAACCTTCCTCGATTATTTCTTTTCCAGAATCGTCTTTCCACCTGACGCGGATCGGAAAAGAGATGACATGTCTTCCTCCAGTTCGGCGTTCTTGCATAAAATTCGCTCCTTAAAATCAAAAAAATGGATATTTATTATTCGTCAAACCAATATAGCTAAATCCTTGAAATAATACAACTTATCGCTGTGATATTTTGTGAAAGATTTCTCGATCCCTGCTTGCCGTTTGCCGTAAGCCTAGACAGGCTTTGCTGTGAAGTGTTAGTATTAAAAATGTTTTACATTTGAAACTCATCGCGGAGTCAT
>CADEFG010000441.1:1590-4830 GCA_902826505.1 uncultured Acidobacteriota bacterium | reverse complement strand
CGGTTCGGTCGTTGCCGAAAAATTAAAAGGCAAAGGTTTTGACGTTACCGGTTTGGTGCGCAGCGAAGAATCCGAAAAGAAATTGGCGGAGCGCAAACTCGAAACTTTGCGCGGCGAATTATCTGATTTCGATGTTTTGCGGCGCGGCGCTGGAGAAGCGGACGCGGTGATTCACACGGCGTTCAGCCATAATTTTTCGGATTATAACGACGCCGTCAAGCTCGACCGCGAAGTTATCAAAACACTCGGCGAGGCTTTGGCAAACACGAACAAACCGTTGATCGTGACATCGAGTTCGGCGGTTTTGGGCGATACGCGCAGCAATGAAGCGGACGAAGATTATCCGCTCGGCGAAAACAGCCCGCGCAAATTTCGCGGCGAGTCCGAACGCGACGTTTTGCAGCTTTCGGCAAAAGGAATTCGCGGCGTTGTTTTGCGCCTGCCGCTGTTTGTCTACGGGCGTGGCGGAAGTTCGTTCGTACCGTTTGTGATCAATCAGGCGCGGGCGGCGGGTTCGGCGAATTACACGGAATCGGGCGAAAATAAAGTTTCGGCGGTGCACGTTGAGGACGCGGCGGATTTGTATCTTTTGGCATTAGAGACAAGCACGGCGAAAGGGCTTTACAACGTCGCGGCGGAATCGGTTTCGCTCAAAGAACTGAGCGCAGCGGTCGCGCGGCTTTTAAATGTTAAAACGAAAAGTCTTTCGGCTATTGAGGCGCGCGCGCAATTCGGGAAAATGTTCGATTTTCTTTCGATCGACAACCAGCTTTCGGCTGAAAAAGCGCGGCGCGATTTGCGGTGGGAAATAAATTCTGGCAAGACGATTTTGGACGATATTGAAAACGGTTCGTATCGAAATTACATAAACTAGCAAAGGGGAAAAATAAAAATGAGTGAAAAAAAAGTTTGGTTTATCACGGGCTGCTCGACCGGATTCGGGCGCGAATTGGCGAAACATCTGCTTGAAAACGATTACCGCGTCGTCGTGACGGCGCGAAATGCGGATAAGGTTCAGGATTTGGTTGAAATTAATCAAGAAAATGCGTTGGCGCTGGCGCTCGATGTGACGGATCAAGCGCAGGTTTCGGAAGCTGTCGCGAAGGCGGAAGCGCATTTCGGGCAAATTGATGTGCTGGTCAATAACGCCGGATTCGGTTATTTCGGCGCGATCGAAGAATCGGACGAACGGGAAGTTCGCGCGATGTTCGAGGCGAATTTTTGGGGACTTGCGGAAATGACGCGCGCCGCGCTGCCGAAAATGCGCGAGCGGCGCAGCGGCACGATCGTTAATATCTCGTCGATCGGCGGACTGGTCGGTTTTCCGGGTGTCGGTTATTACAACGCGACGAAATTTGCGGTCGTCGGTTTTTCCGACGCGTTGCAGAAGGAAGTTGCGCCGCTCGGAATCAACGTAGTGACGGTCGAGCCGAGCGGTTTTCGCACCGATTGGGCGGGACGTTCGGCAAACGACGCGATCAATACGATCGCCGATTACGCCGAAACCGCCGGTGCCAACCAGGCGGCGATCCGCGGTTACAGCGGCAATCAGCCGGGCGATCCGGTGCGCGCGGCAAAAGCCATCGTGCAGGCGGTCGAATCGGAAAATCCGCCATTAAATCTGCTTTTGGGACGCGCCGCGCTCAAGAATGCGCGTTTGAAGCTCGAAAGTTTGCAAAAGGATTTCGACGCTTGGGCAGATGTCACAGAAGGCGCGGATTTTCCGGAACTCGCGGCAAATTCTTAATCTTGGAGTTGCCAATCAGTACAGTGAGCGGTAGCGAACACCATTGGTAATCAGAAATGTTTGCATCACAAACAGACTCGCTACCGCTCGCTATACTGATGATTCGGAAGGAATAAAAATATGGAATACAGACAGCTTGGCGGTTCGGGGTTGAAAGTTCCGGTTTTGAGTTTCGGGACGGCGACCTTCGGCGGCGGAACCGAATTTTTTAAGGCTTGGGGCGCAACGGATGTCGCGGAAGCCGCGCGTTTGATCGATATTTGTTTGGACGCGGGCGTCAATATGTTCGATACGGCGGACGTTTATTCAAAAGGTTTGTCGGAAGAGGTTCTCGGCGAAGCGTTAAAAGGACGGCGCGAAAAGATTTTGATCTCGACCAAAGCGACTTTTTCGATGGGCGACGGCGCAAACGAATTGGGATCATCGCGGTATTATTTGACGCGGGCGATCGACGCGAGTTTAAAAAGGCTCAAAACCGATTACATCGATATTTACACGATGCACGGTTTCGACGCCGTCACGCCGGTCGAAGAAACCTTGCAGACGCTCAATAATTTTATCGAAAGCGGGAAGGTACGCTATCTCGCGGCGTCGAATTTTTCGGGCTGGCATTTGATGAAATCTTTGGCAGCGTCTGACGCGCGCGGCTGGTCGCGCTATGTCGGGCATCAGGCGTATTATTCGCTCATCGGGCGCGATTACGAATGGGAACTGATGCCGCTCGCGCTCGATCAAAAGGTCGGGACGATCGTTTGGAGTCCGCTCGGCTGGGGACGCCTGACGGGGAAAGTCCGGCGCGGTTCGCCGCTGCCCGAAACTTCGCGGCTTCATCAAACAGCCGAGCAAGGTCCGCAAGTTGCGGACGAAACGCTTTACGATATTGTCGACGTTTTGACGGAAGTTGCCGAAGAAACGCAGAAAACCGTGCCGCAAGTCGCGCTCAATTGGCTGTTGCAGCGTCCGTCGGTCGCCAACGTCATTATCGGTGCGCGAACCGAAGAACAATTGCGGCAAAACTTGGGCGCAGTCGGCTGGAATTTAACGGCGGAACAGGTTGCGAAACTCGACCAGGCGAGCGATCGGACACCGATCTATCCGTACTGGCATCAGCGGCAGTTTGCGGTGCGGAATCCGCCGCCGGTTTAAGGTTTTAGGGAAATAAATTCAAGGAGTAAAAAAGAATGAAAACAAGAAAATTGGGAAGTGATCTGGAAGTTTCGGCGATCGGTCTGGGCTGTATGGGAATGAGCTTCGCTTACGGCGCGACGGACGAAAAAGAGTCTTTGGCGACGATCGACCGCGGGCTCGAACTGGGCGTTAATTTTCTCGATACGGCGGATATTTACGGTCCGCACACGAACGAGGTTTTGGTCGGCAAAGCCTTGAAGGGCAGACGCGAAAAGTTTGTTTTGGCGACAAAGTTCGGGATCGTTGTTGACCCGGAAAATTGGGGAATTCGCGGGATCAACGGCAAACCCGAATATGTCCGCGAA
>CADEFG010000441.1:0-1580 GCA_902826505.1 uncultured Acidobacteriota bacterium | reverse complement strand
AGCGTGAGAAACGAGCTTGAAGCGGCTTGAAATCGAAACGATCGATCTTTATTATCTGCACCGCGTTGAACCGCAAACGCCGATCGAAGAAACGGTCGGCGCGATGGCAAAACTTATCGAAGAAGGCAAAATTCGTCATATCGGATTGTCGGAAGCCTCGGCGGAAACTTTGCGGCGCGCGGCAAAAGTGCATAAAATCACGGCTTTGCAGTCGGAATATTCTTTGTGGACGCGCGATGTCGAAAAAAACGATGTTTTGCGGACGTGCCGCGAACTCGGCATCGGGTTTGTGCCGTATTCGCCGCTCGGGCGCGGGTTTCTGTCGGGTGAGATCAAAAAATTCGAGGATCTGGAAGCCGACGATTGGCGGCGCACGAATCCGCGTTTTCAGGGCGAAAATTTTGAAAAGAATATCAAGCTCGTCGAAAAGCTCGAAGAGATCGCCACAGAAAAAAACGTCACGGCATCGCAGCTGGCATTGGCTTGGGTTTTGGCGCAAGGACAGGACGTCGTCCCGATTCCGGGCACGAAACGCGTCAAATATCTCGAACAAAACGCGGCGGCAGCCGATATTATTTTGAGTCAGGAAGAACTCGCGGCGATCGAGGAAGTTTTCCCGCAGGACGCGGCGAGCGGGCTTCGTTATCCTGCCGAGATGATGAAATCGGTCAACGCGTGATTTTAATGATGAATGGTGAATGATGAATGATGAATTTTAATATCGTTCACCGTTCATCATTCACCATTTACCATTATGAAAGAATATTTACAGCCGACCGAGTTTTTGGATTTCGACCAAAAAAGCGTCAGCGAATTTGCCGAACAAAGCGCGGCGGGCGCAAAGACCGACGCTGAAAAAGCGGTCGCGCTTTACTATGCGGTGCGCGATGGGTTTCAGTATAATCCGAACATTTTGGATTTACGTCGGACGGGCTTAAAGGCGAGCGATCTTTTAAAAAGAAAACGCGGTTATTGCGTCGAAAAAGCGGTTTTGCTGGCGGCGAGCGCAAGGGCGGTTAATATTCCGAGCCGTTTGAGCTTTTATATCGTCAAAAATCACATTGCGACCGAAAAGCTCGAAAAACTTTTACGCAAGGATTATCTGGTTTTTCACGGCGCGGCGGAAATGTTTTTGGATGGACGTTGGCTGAAAACCACGCCGGCGTTTAATAAAAGGTTGTGTGATTTTTTGAATGTCGAACCGCTCGAATTTGACGGACGGGCGGATTCGATTTTTCAGGAATACGATAAATCGGGCAATGTTTTTATGAAATATTTGCACGACTACGGTTTTTTCAGCGATTTGCCGTATGATTTGTATTTAGAAGAATTAAAATAACATTACCCGCATATTTTCGACAACGTCGATTACACGAGCGGAGATTTGGTTTATGATTTTACTAAATGAAAATATCGGAAACGGAGAAAATATAAATGAGTGACGAAAATATCGTTTTAGTGGCGCGTTTGAAAGTCAGAGATGATGCGGTCGAAGAGGCAAAGCGTTTGGCGTTGGGAATTACCAACGATTCGCGGACGGAAGAAGGCTGTGTCAATTACGACGTTCATCAGGCGATTGA
>CADEFG010000440.1 GCA_902826505.1 uncultured Acidobacteriota bacterium | reverse complement strand
TTTGCTTTGTTGCATCGGTCTTAACTCTGTTTCAAACATAGCACAAGAAAAATTTATTTGCAACACTCCGTTTCACGCTTGCAACAAATAAATTTGTCTGATACAATGTTTCATAGATGAAACGAGGGTGTTTTATCGGACAACAACATAGTAATTTTGAATCCGTTTGAAAACGGTAATTATAGCAAGTTTAAGTTTTTATTGTTTTGAAACGGATTCAATTTTTAGGAGAAGGAAATGACAGCAATAGTAGTCGAAAAAAATTTAACGGAGAAGCGTGAAAAACGTGCCAAATCAATTGCGGCAATGGGTTTAGTCAATCGTGAGAACGATAAATTCCGCGTTTCAACGCCGAGTCTGCGCGGCAAACAGACTTCCTATGAAGTGTGGCGCGATCAGAGCGGCAAAATCCGTTGTAATTGTTTGGAATTTGAAGAAGCGGCTGTCATGGATTCGGCATTTCGTTGCGAACATATTTTGGCGGTGAAATACGCTTTGGTCGCAAAAAATACCGAACCGGCAACGAAACAACCGATCAATGTTTCAACCGAAATTGAAGTTGTTTCAAATGACAAAAGCGTAACTGAGTCATCTTCTGATTTGGGATCGGAGACAGCGGATTCGGGATTGAATAATTCCGAAATCCGAAATCCGAAATCTCAAATGTCCAAAGATGGCGAACAGAAGCCTGTTGAGATTTCGGCTGATGTTTCGGAAACCGGACAATCCGAAACGCGCGAAGCCAATTCTCGGCAACTTACGAACACACAAGGAGAAAATACCATGACACAAGAAAGTTTAAGAGAAATTCCGTTTGTCACGGCGGAAGAAGCGGCAGAAAATTTTGATGCCCCGAACAATGTTTTGAATTTTACATCAACGCTCAAAGAATTGCGTAAAAATGTCGACCCGAATCTGGTCAAACAGCGCGAAGGCTGGCGCGACCGCAACGGCAACACGCATTATGTTGATTATGTCGAATGGCACACGGTTGCCGACATTTTGGATCAGCACGCCCCAAATTGGTCGCATGCCGTCAAAGATATTCGTCAGATCGGCGATATTTTCACCGTCACGGTCGCGATTACGATCGACGGCGTGACGCGCGAAGGCATCGGCACCGGAACGGCAGAATCCGAACTCGGCATCAAAAAAGCCGAACACGACGCGCTTAAACGAGCCGCCGTCAAATTCGGGATCGCCCGCGATCTTTACAAACGCGAATCCGAGGTCATCGAACGCGACGGCGCGGTTCCGACACCGACCAATGACGGCGGCTTTTCGGGAAACCCGATTGCCCGGTCTCTTTCGGATTTGGTAACGGCAAAACAACTCGGGATGATTCGCGCCATTTCACGCGAAATCGGCGTCGATCCGGATGAAGAATGCAATACCATCCTGCAATGCAAAACCGACGAACTCTCGAAAAAAGCGGCTTCCGGTTTGATTCAGCACTTGCAGGATTTGCAAAAACAACAGGAAACGGGCGCCAATGTTCCGATGCGCCGCGCCGGTTAAGAAAATTAAGGAGCGGCAAACATAAATATTTGCCGCTCCTTTTCGGTAGGTTGAGTTGTGAAAAACCGTCTGCTTTCTCCATGAAGCTAAATCCACCTCACTCACAACTCAATCCTCATCTCATGTTTTTTGAAAAAAGGTTTAGGCGAGCGGTTTTATTTTCTTTGCCATCGTGTTATTCTGCAAGAAATTTAGGTTTATTTCGATAATTTTTACCAATTTAAACTTAAATTCTTGCCCCGCAAAATAATACAAAGAGAGGAAAATAAAATGGCAGGAAAATTTGAAATCAAGCAGTCAACAAACGGCAAGTTTCACTTTAATTTGAAGGCTGGAAACGGGCAGATCATTTTGTCCAGTGAGATGTATGAAACACGCAGCGCGGCGGAAAATGGGATTGAATCGGTCAAGAAAAACTCGGCAGACGCAACCCGTTTTGAAATTCGGACTTCCGCCAAAGGCGATCCGTATTTTGTTTTGAAAGCCGGCAACGGGCAGGAAATCGGCAGAAGCGAAATGTATTCTTCGGATGCCGCTTGCAATAACGGTATCGGCTCGGTCGGAGAAAATGCTCCGGACGCGGAAATTGTTGATACAACTCAAGCTTAAAAATTAATTTAAAATTTGCCTTAACCCGAAATTCGAGGGAAACAGGCAAAAGGTTCGCGGTGAGAAATCTTTTACCCGAAATCTTTTGTCCGTTTCCCTTTTATTTTTTAAATCTTAATTTTTGGAGGTCAAAAAATGTCAGTAAAACCAATTCCCGAAGGATTCTATACGATTACACCCTATTTAATTGTCGAGGATGCCGACAAACTTGTCGAATTTGTCGAAAAAATATTTGACGGCGAATTAACATTCAAAATGTGCAATGAAGCCGGCAGAATATCGCACGGCGAAATGAAAATCGGTAATTCGATGCTGATGCTCGCCGAAGCATCGGGCGAATGGAAACCGACGCAAACGATGCTTCATTTGTATGTTGCGGACATCGACGCGACATATCAAAAAGCTTTAAGCGCCGGAGCAGTTTCCGTCAAAGAACCGCAAGACCAATTTTACGGTGACCGTTCGAGTTGCGTTCAGGATTCCTTTGGTAATTTTTGGGGAATTGCGACGCATATCGAGGATGTTTCGGAGGAAGAAATTCAAAAAAGAATGAGCGCCAGCGCCGGGTAAATTATCAAATTCAAATAATAAAGGAGAAAAAAATAAAATGTCAGAAAATACTGGAACCGAACAAGTCCTGGCGATGCCGAACAACGGCGAGTTTTGCTGGACCGAAATCGCCACCGACAACCTTGAAGTGAGCCGCAACTTTTACGCCGAAGTTTTTGGCTGGAATTATCAAAAAAGCGAAGCGACCGGAAATGAGATGCAATATCTCGAATTCGGAAACAATGCTGAAAAACCGGTCGGCGGGATGTTTGAAATGAAACCGGAATGGTATGGCGGAGAATTGCCCAAACCGCATTTTAATATTTACGTAGCGGTCGACGATGCCGACGCCGCCGCACGCAAAGCTTTTGAGCTCGGCGGGACGGTAGTTTCACCGCCGATGGATCTGCCGAATGTCGGAAGAATGTGTCAAATAGAAGATCCGACCGGCGCGAAATTTTTTATTATCAAATTAGAACGTTAATGGAGAAATCAGATGAGTGTCCCCGCAACTTTGGAAAAACTGGTTGGCAAATGGCGCGGATTAAATCGTTTGCATACAACCTGGATCGAAGAAAACCCTGTCCGTGAAACGGTTTCGATCGCCGTTATTGAGTTAACGGCGCGAGGCAGATTTTTAAAAATAGAATATGACTGGACATATGAGGAAGCAGTTCAGGAAGGTTTGATTTTGATCGGAAATGAAAAAAATTCCGAATCGATCAAAGCCTTTTGGATCGATTCGTGGCATTTGAGCGACAAGTTTATGGTTTCCGAAGGTCTTTTGGATCAAAACGGCGCAATTTCTTTGAAAGGATTTTATGCTGTTCCCGATCATCCCGATTGGGGCTGGCGGACAATTATCGAGACTGAAAGCGACGATTCGTTCAAAATTATCATGTATAACGTCTCACCCGAAGTCGAGGAATCACTGGCGGTCGAGATGGAATTAAAAAGGCAATAATAAATTAAAAGGAGAAATAAAAATGGCAGAATTTGTAAAACCGAAACACGGCGAGATTTGTTGGCAGGAATTGAACACAAAAAATTTGAGTGCCGCCACGGAATTTTATAAAGGACTTTTTGGTTGGACGCTTGAACAAAGTAAAACGACCGAAATGATCTACAAGGAAATTCATTGCAAGGATCAAGCGGTTGGCGGAATGATGGAAATAAATGAAGCCTGGGGCGCAAATTGGGAACAAATCCCGTCGTCTTGGATGACCTATGTGGCGGTTGATGATGTCAACGCGACGGTCGAAAAAATTAAAAATAATGGCGGCAACGTCCGCATTGAACCTTTTGATGCGCCCGGCGTCGGGCGAATGTCCGTCGTCACTGACCCGCGCGGAATCGCATTTTCGGTGATTCAATTTGTCTAATCAAAGGGTTGAAATCAAAAGGAAAAGAAAGAGTTTGATAGCTTACTTTTCCTCTTGATTTTCAGCAGTTTGGAAAATACCATAAAAACCAAACCGAGAAAATTTATCGTTTTTTTTGCTCAAGTATGATTTCTCGCCCGAGCCGATCACCCAAGATCTCGCGAATTTCCAACCGTTCGCGATAGGCTTGCATCTGTTTTTGATCGTTTCCGAAAAGTTGTTGTCCAAGTGAATCTTCTTTGTCCTCGTTGGCTTCCATCGTTGCCAAATCTTTATATTCGGTCATCAACATCAAGTTAAAATCGTTTGGACTATGTTCCTCGGTTGATAATACATTGTACGAAATAATGTTTCCGTCCTTTTTCAACGCTTCTTGTTCGCGTTTCCAATCAACCGCTAGAAAATCCAAATAAGCGCGTTCCATTCCGGGTTTCATTCGGACATAGGTAATTGCCCAAACCGTGCCATTTTTATAGGGACGGATAACCTGTGCGAAAACAACGACGCTTAAAGCCAACAAAGCCGCGATAATTAATGCGACAACTTTTTTACTAATTTTCATAATTTTCATTCCGCAAATATTAAAAACATTTATTTTTCCAGAAATTCAAATTATTCGGGTAAATCAGTAACCAACGGTGCGAACGATGAATCAATAAACGATCAGAAAAAAATCTGATTCGACCGTCATCCCGCTCGTAAAAAACGTCAAAACCCCGATCTGGTTATTGTTAAGAGTTCCGCCGGTATAAACTCGCGCCGCGATAGTGTCGA
>CADEFG010000439.1 GCA_902826505.1 uncultured Acidobacteriota bacterium | reverse complement strand
TTATGAATTTAGGAAATGTCATAGAAAGTAAAGTCAATTCGTTGCCGGATGAACTGCAGATCGAGGTGCTTAATTATGTCGAAACTTTGATTGAGAAAAAAGCAGAAAGTAATGGCAAAGAAAAGGCGCTGGCGTGGGAAAATTGGGCAAAAAGCCATCGGGACGAAACGACGATAATTCTTGACGACAGCCGCGAAGCAATTTACGCCGAAGACGAATAAATGGCAGATATTCAGGCAGATACAAACATTATTTTGCGAAGCGTTCAGCCTGCTCATCCGCATTATCAAAACGCCGTCAATTCGGTCAAACATTTCTTGGCAAACGGCGATGGAGAATGAATGTCTATCAAATTATAAGATTACTAACCTTTAACGCAAAAGATTTTAAGCAATTTCAAAATATCACTCTGATTGACCCGACCACATTTTGACGATTAAAATTTGCAAAAAATGCTGAAAGTCGGATTAACAGGTTCAATTGCGGTCGGCAAATCTTATGTGTGTGAGGTTTTGCGTGAACTCGGCGCGTTTGTTTTGGATGCCGATCAGACGGCGCGGGAAGTTGTCGTGCCGGGGTCGAAAGGTTTGGCGATAATTGTCGAGAAGTTTGGCAAGGGAGTTTTGCTCGAATCGGGCGAGCTTGACCGCGTTAAAACGAGTGCGCTCATTTTTGCCGACAAAGCCAAAAGAGAAATGATGAATTCGATCATTCATCCATTGATTTTCGAGGCGCAAAACGAATGGCTGATCGAAAAAGAAAAGGAAAATCCGCGCGGGCTCGCTGTCATTGACGCGGCTTTGATGATAGAATCAGGAGGTTACAAAAGATTTACGAAGTTAATTGTCGTCTGGTGTGAGCCTAAGATCCAATTACAACGCTTGATGCTCCGCAACAATCTAAGTGAAGCGGAAGCCTTAAAGCGTATCAAAGCGCAGATGCCGCAGGAAGAAAAAAAGCGTTACGCGGATTTTCTGATCGATACGACCGACGGTTTTGAAAATACGAAACGGCAGACGATTGAAGTTTTCGAGCAATTAAAACTTTTTATCTAATGGGAGAAACGGAAAGCGGGAAATGGAAAATTTTAGAAAGCGACATTATCAATTATCCATTATCAATTATCCGTTACAACTGTGTCTGATTTTTGCGCTGCTGCTTTTATCGGCGTGCAGCGAACTCGAAAAACCGAAAACCGAACCGTTTTATTCACAAACCGCGCCGCCCGCGAAAAAGGAATTTCGCTGGAGCAACGGCAAAATGCCGAAATCTTTTGATCCGGCATTGGCAGCCGCGCCGCCCGAAACCGATCTGGTTCGCGCCGTTTTCGAAGGTTTGACCGACACCAATCCGAAAACTCTCGAAACGATTCCGGCTGTCGCCGAAAAATGGACGGCTTCCGAAGATTTCAAAACCTGGACCTTCTATCTGCGCAAGGACGCCAAATGGTCAAACGGCGAACGCGTCACGGCGCAGGATTTTGTGCGTTCGTGGCAGCGGCTTTCGGCAATGAGCGATCGGGTTTCGCATCGCAAGTTGCTGGAAAATATCGTCGGAATGAAGCTTCCGCAAACCGAAGTTCCGGCGACCGTCATTCAGGGCACCGAAGTTGATATTTTGTCAAAACCGGCGGTCAGCCCGAATTTGCCGATCCTGAAAAATCTTTCAAATACGAATAGCGCCGCGCCGCGAAGCGAAAACAAACCGCCAATGACGAGCGAAAAGCCGCCGTTAAAAGCGGAAACCTCAAAACCCGAAAAAGCGCCAAAAACAAAAACGCCGCCCGAAGTGAAGTTCGGCGCGGAAGCGGTCAGCGATTTGACGCTCAAGGTTTTGCTCGTCGAAGCTGACAAAAATTTTCCGGCGCTCGTCGCGCATCCGATGTTTCGCCCGATCTACGGCGACGGCAAAGACTTTGAAGACGGAAAACTAAACGCCGCGATTATTACCAACGGCGCGTTTCGGATCTTTTCGATCGGGCAGGACGGCATCACGCTCGACCGCGCCGACCATTTCTGGGGAAAAGATAAAATCGAACTCGAAAGAGTCCGGTTCGTGCCGAAGGAAAACGCGGAAAAAGCGCTGGAAGCCTATCGAAACGGTGAGATCGACGCGGTTACGAATGCCGATTTTGAGCCGCTTGCCCTGAAACTGCTCACGCCTTACGACGATTTTCAGCAAACCACTCATAGCGCGCTGAATTTTTACGAAATCAATCAAAATAAAAAGCCGTTCGATGACCGGCGGGTCCGCGAGGCGTTGGCAATTTCGATCGAGCGCGAGCGTTTGACCGAAGTCGAAATGGAAGATTCAACCAAACCCGCCTTGAACTTTTTGCCGTTTGAACGGCAAAACGGCAAAAAAATCGTGCAGGACAAGGAACGCGCCAAAATCCTTTTGGCGGAAGCCGGATTCGCGGGCGGCGAGAATTTTCCGGTTGTCCGGCTGGTCATCAACCGCAATGACGTTCAGCAGCGAATTGCCAAAGCGGTCGTCAAAATGTGGAAACAGACGCTCAATATCGACACCGTCATTATTGTCAAGGAAGCGTCGGAAATCGAACTGGCACGACAAAACGGCGAGTTTGATGTTTTGCGGCGCGGCGCGGTTTTTCCGACCGCCGATGAAACCGCCGGTTTGATGGCGATTTTTGCGCCGGTCGTGCAACCGAAAACCGAAGTTCCGTCAATCAATCCGCCAAACTCTTTAATGAATCCGCCAAATTCGGAAAATCCGCCGGCGAATCTCAGCCCGGAATCTAAAAATACCGATCAGCAAACGCCCTTGAACGAGCAGTCGGAACCAAATGCGCCGTCGGAAATCATTGCGAGCCAACCGATCTTGACCGAAGCTGACGCGATCGCCGAAATCCCGGCGATTCCGCTTTATTTTCCGACCTCGTATTCGTTGGTCAAGCCGTATGTTCAAGGTTTTGAGATAAACACCCTCGACGCTCCTTCGCTCAAAGACGTAAAAATCGATAATAGCTGGCAACCGAAAAAGCCGAACGGCGAATCGTAAATCTACGGGTTTTGGTCTTTGGTTTTTAGTTTTCGGTTTTTATTTTTCTTAAAATTAAATCATTAAATCCGACGCCGGAAATCTAAAAAATAAAACCTAATCGCTAATTTCTTGCGTATAAAAGTTATAACGTGATAATTTTAAGGCAGTTAATAAGTTTTCGTCCTGTTCTCTCCAAGTTAGTTTAGAGCATTTCAACAATCGAAAGTTTCGTCTTGAGGAGTATCGAATTATGACACGAATCCGCTTTTTTCAATTTCGTTCGATTCTTGCAATCGTCGTTTTATCTTCGTTTTTAATCAGTTGTTCAACTTCGGCAAACAGCCGGTATTTTGGTAAAACCGTCGCTCCGACCGACAATATTATGCGCTATACGACCGGTTCGGAACCGGAATCGCTCGACCCGCAATTTGTCACCGGGCAGCCCGAAGCGCGGATCATGATGGCGATCTATGACGGATTGGTCGAATATCATCCGAAGACGATGGAGGCGATTCCGGCGATCGCCGAAAGCTGGGAATTAAGCCCGGACGGTACGGAATATCTTTTTCATCTCCGCAAAAACGCGAAATTTTCAAACGGCGACCCGATCACCGCGCAGACCTTTGTTTATTCGATCCGGCGCGGACTTTCGCCCGAGCTGGCGTCGCGGAACGCAAATCTGGCTTATTACATCAAATATTCCGAAGCCTACAATTCAGACCGTTCGTTCGTCAAAGATGCGAGCGGAAAGTTTTTGACGAAAAGCGATCTGGCGGAAAAAGAAGACGGCAAAACTCCGACCGCCGTTCCGGTTTCCGAAACAAAGACCGATAATTTCGGACCGCAAACCGAGTTTCACAAATTTCTTGACGAACCCGAGCGTTTGACCGTCCCGAGCGACGAAAAACAGCGCAATAAGCTAACGGAAAAAGACGCCAAACTGAAAGCCGCGCTCGAGGGCAAAGAGCTCGTTCCGGTCAAGGCGGAAGACATCGGCGTCGAAGCGATCGACGATTACACGCTGCGGCTGAAACTTTATCAGTCGGCGCCGTTTTTCCTGGGCTTGCTCGCGCACCAGTTTTTCCGCGCCGTCCATCAGCCGACAATCGAAAAATTCGGTAAAGATTGGGTCAAACCCGCGAATATCGTGACGAGCGGCGCCTTTAAGGTCGTGCGTCACAAGCCATATGACGAGCTGGTTGTGACGAAAGACCAGAATTATTGGGACGCGGCAAATGTTCATCTTGACGGGATCGAGTTTTATCCGCTTGACGAACAAACGACGATGCTCCATCTTTATAAAGCGGGACGGCTTGACGCGACGTATAATCACACGGTGCCCGCACCGTGGAACGAAACGGTGCGCGCATTTAAGGACGAATACTCGCTGCACCCGGAAGTCGCCGTTGAATATTACAGTTTGAGCGTTAAAAAACCGCCGATGGATAATCTGAAAGTCCGGCAAGCCTTATCATTGGCGATCGATCGCGACGCGCTCGCCAAGTTCCGCAAAACGATCAAGCCGTTGGTTGATTTTACGCCCGAAGGAATTTTCCCGAAATATGAAGAGGCGCGCAAAAAAGTTTACACGGAAGAATTGACCAAACTCGGAAGCTCGCTCGAAGAATGGAAGGCGCGAAAATTCGATGCCGAAAAAGCCCGCAAACTATTGACCGAAGCCGGATTTCCGGTGCAGCAAACCGGCAGCGGCTACGCTTGCCCGACCTTTCCGATCGACAAGGTTAATTTGACCTATAACACGGCTGAATCAAATCAAAAGGTTGCCGAATTCGTGCAGGCGCAGTGGAAACAAAATCTCGGCATTACCTT
>CADEFG010000438.1 GCA_902826505.1 uncultured Acidobacteriota bacterium | reverse complement strand
AGAGTTTCGCCAAACGGTTTGCGGGCTGACGGCGCGGACATCGCGATAATCGATGTCGAGGTAATCGATAAAGACGGAAACCGTTGTCCGACGGCTTTGAATTTGATCAATTTCACGCTTTCGGGTGCGGGCGAATGGCGCGGCGGAATCGCGCAGGGCGCGGATAATTATGTTTTATCAAAAAGTCTGCCGGTCGAAAACGGCATCAATCGGGCGCTGGTTCGCGCGACCAAAACTGCCGGAAAGATCGTTTTAACCGCCGCCGCGGAAAATCTGCGACCGGCACAAATCGAACTGAATTCAAAACCTTTTCGATCGGTCAACGGGTTATCGCCCGAAATGCCGTTTGATAATTTACCCGTCAATTTAGCGCGCGGCGCAACGCCTTCGGGCGAATCTTTCAAACCTTCGCGCCAGACCGTCGAGATCGCCGGTGTTTCGACGGGCTCCAATGCCGAGACGGCGAAAAACAGTTTTGACGACAACGAAATGACCGATTGGACAAGCGCCGGCGGCAAAGCCGAAAACGCGTGGATCAAATACGATCTGGCGCGAAATGCGCAAATCAACCAAATTGTTCTGAAGCCCGTCGGCTGGCGGACGCAAAGTTATCCGATCCAGATTTTGGTTGATGACAAACAAGTATTTCTCGGCACGACTCCGCGCAGTTTGGGTTATATAACTCTTTCGTTTCCGCCCGTTTCGGGCAAGAGCGTGACAATCCGGCTAAACGGCGAAGCGTCAAATCGCGACGCTTTCGGCAATATTATCGAAATTACCGGCACGCCCGACAAACAATCTTCTGCCGATAAAGGCGGGAAAAACACATTGGGAATTGTCGAAGCGGAAATTTACGAGCCGTTATGATTTCGGAAGGGTGTTAAAATTATGAAGACTTTTCGTTCAAAACAAAGCGGCAAAACATTTTTCCCATCGGAAGCGGTTGTTTTCCGGCTGCGCGAAATGATCCGGCGCGGCGAATTAAATTCGGGCGACAAGCTTCCGCCCGAACGAGATTTGGCGCGGACAATGGGCGTTTCGCGTCCGACTTTGCGAGCCGGAATCCGTTCGCTGGCGGCGATTGGTTTGCTCAAATCGCGGCGCGGTTCGGGAACTTTTGTCGTCGAAGCGAAAGAATCGCCGACGCTCGACGCCAATCAGCTGAAAATGTTTGCGACGCTGCATAATTTCAGCTCCGACGAGATGTTCGAAGCGCGGATCGCGCTTGAAATGTATATCGCCGGCTGCGCCGCGCGGCGTGCCAACGATGAACAGATCACAATTTTAGCTGAAGAAATTACCGGAATGTTTGCGTCCTTGGATAAACCCGCGCAGTTTCTCAAACACGATATGAATTTTCACCAGACGATCGCGCTTGCTTCGGGCAATCAAATTTTGACCGCGTTGATGAATATGGTCACGCAGGTTTTGCTCGAAACGCGCCGCAAAACCGTCAAACGCGCCAAAGATTTGAAGGAAGCAGCGGAAATGCACCGAAAAATTTACCGGGCAATTCGTGAAAAAGATACGGAAGCCGCGCAAGCCGCGATGCGCGAACATCTGCTGGCAACCCAAAAAGCGCAAAAACTTGAAATTAAAAGATAGTTTTCATATGAAAAATTCGAAAATAACACGACGAACATTTATCGGTGCGGTCGCCGCGACCGGCGGTTTGGCAAAAATAAGTCTCGGACAAAAGCCGAAGACAACTTCAAAAATCGACCGCTTCGCGCTGGTCACGCGGCACAATCCGGTCTTAAGAAAAATCGAACCGCTCTCGCCGCTGTCGGTCGGCAACGGCGAATTTGCGTTTACCTGCGACGCGACCGGACTGCAAACTTTTGACGACGATTACAAGGACGCGATGCCGCTTTGCACGATGTCAAACTGGGGCTGGCACACAAAACCGATGCCCGAAAATCTGATCGGCAAAACCTATCAAATGACCGAATACGACACATACGACCGTAAGGTCGCCTATCACACTGGGCGTGCCGGACAACAAGAACATTACGACTATTTGCGCGAAAATCCGCATCGTCTGCATCTCGGGAAGATCGGTTTGCGGCTTTTGAAAGCGGACGGAAGCGAAGCGCAAGCGGATGATATTAAGGACATCGAACAAAAACTTGATCTTTGGACAGGCATCATCGAAAGCCGTTTCAAATTTGAAGGCAAAGTCGTCACGGTTCGCACCGTCGCGCATCCGACACATGATTTACTGGCGGTGTCGATCGAATCCGGTTTGCTCGCGGAAGGAAAATTAGCCGTTCGTTTGGCGTTTCCGTACGGCTCCCAAACGATGCAGGCGGCGGATTGGAACGCGCCGGAAAAGCATCAATCAAAGGTCATCAGTCAAACCGCAAATCGCGCTGAAATTCAGAGAGTTTTAGACAATGACAAATATTTTACTTCCGTCAGTTGGTCGGGCAACGCAAAGTTTGAAACCGAAAAAACGCACCATTTTGTCCTCAAACCGCGAGCCAATCAAAAACTGGAATTTAGTCTTGCCTTTGCTCCAAATGCACCGGTAAAAAATTTGCCGACCAGCAATGCGACCTTTGCCGCGAGCGAAAATTACTGGAAAGATTTTTGGACAAAAGGCGCAGCAGTCGAATTGATCGAGAGCAATGATAAACGCGCGAAAGAATTAGAACGGCGCATCGTTTTGTCGCAATATTTGACCGCGATCAATTGTTCGGGCAGTTTGCCGCCGCAGGAAACCGGCTTGACGACCAACAGCTGGTACGGTAAATTCCACCTCGAAATGCACTGGTGGCACGCCGCGCAATTTGCGCTCTGGAATCGTCTGCCGATGCTCGAAAAAAGTCTCGATTGGTACGCCCGTGTTTTGCCGTCCGCGAAAGCGCGCGCCAGACAGCAAGGCTACGCGGGCGCGCGTTGGGCGAAAATGACCGACGCGAGCGGGCGCGATTCGCCTTCCGGAATCGGTCCGCTGCTGATTTGGCAGCAGCCGCACCCGATCTTTTACGCCGAGCTTTGTTATCAACTTAAACCGACGCGGACGACGCTTTTGAAATTTAAACAAATCGTCGAAGAAACCGCCGAATTTATGGATTCCTTTCCGTATTACGAGGCGAAAAAAGATCGCTATGTCCTTGGTCCGCCGGTCATTCCGGCGCAGGAAAATCATCCGGCGAAAGAAACCTGGAACCCGACCTTCGAGCTTGAATACTGGAATTACGGTCTGAAAAAAGCCAATGAATGGCGCGAAAGATTGGGCATCAAACGAAACCCGCGATGGGATGACGTGATCAAAAAACTTTCGCCCTTGCCTGTCAAGGACGGCGTTTACATGGCGCACGAAAACTGTCCGCAAACTTTTACCGAGCGCAATATCGATCATCCTTCGATGCTCGGCGCTTACGGAATTTTGACGGGCGAACTGGTTGATAAAGAAACGATGCGGCGGACGCTCCGGAAAGTGATGAAGGAATGGAAATGGGAAGATACATGGGGCTGGGATTATCCGATGACGGCGATGACGGCGGCGCGTTTGGGCGAAACCGCGACCGCGATCGACGCTCTTTTGCTCGACACGCCAAAAAATGGCTACGCCGCCAACGGTCATAATTATCAGCGCCCGAACTTGCCTTTATACTTGCCCGGCAATGGCGGACTGCTTTACGCGGTCGCGCTGATGGCGATGGGCTGGAAGGACGCGCCGAAACAGCCCGCACCCGGTTTTCCGAAGGATTGGAAAGTCCGGGTCGAAGACTTTAACGCCGCGTTGTTTCAAACGATTTAGTTTTTGAAGAATCAATAAGTTCGGACAGTTTTTATCTGAATTGCCGTCAGCTTTAGCTAACGGAACTCTAATTTATAGAATGACAGGCTTTAGCCAAAAACTTACAAAAAATATCAATCATCCTTTTTGCTTTAGCTAAAGCTCAGAGGATTAGTTACTTATTTTCTGAATTATGGCTAAAGCCTTGCATATCTTGATTTTATCAGTCCGTCAGCTAAAGCGGACGGCAATTCATTTTTCTATTTTTCAAAATTTGTCCGAAGTATTGCGCAACCTTTTTTTATGAAGTTATTTGCTCGCAAATTTATAGCGTTTTTCGCGGTCGTTTTTTGCGCCGTCAATTTTTCCGCGCAAATTTTACCGAAAACGCGTTTGATTCCGGTTGCCGAGGCTTGGGCAAAAAATCAGATCAACGCGGCGATCTTTCGCAAAAATTCGGTCACGAGCTTTCGCCGCCATCAATATGTGGCTTTTTATGACGCGGATTCAAAAGTCTCGATCGCCCAACGCAAGCTCGGTGCGCGTCATTGGCAGATTCGCCAAACCGAGTTTTCGGGCAATACGGCGGACGCGCATAATTCGATCAGTTTGGTGGTTGACGGCAAAGGTTTTCTGCATCTCGCGTGGAATCATCACAATTCGCCCTTGCAATACAGCCGCAGTAAAGCGGCGGAATCGCTCGAATTTTCCGATCGTTTGATGATGACCGGCGATGCCGAAAATAAGGTTACTTATCCCGAATTTTACAATTTGCCAAACGGGAATCTATTGTTTTTTTACCGCGACGGAAGTTCGGGAAACGGCAGTTTGATCCTCAATTTTTACAACGTCAAAACGCAAAAATGGTCGCGTCTGCAAAATAATCTGATCGACGGCGAGGGACGGCGCAACGCTTACAGTCAAGCAACTGTTGACGGACGCGGCACGATTCATCTTTCTTGGGTCTGGCGCGAAAGTCCGAATGTCGCATCAAATCACGATCTTTGCTATGCCAGGTCAAGCGATGGCGGAAAAACGTGGCAGAAATCTTCGGGCGAAAAATACGCGTTGCCGATCACGGCAAGG
>CADEFG010000437.1 GCA_902826505.1 uncultured Acidobacteriota bacterium | reverse complement strand
CGGACAAGTCCCAATGACCTAGAAAAAGCCCTGCTGGTAACGCGTCTGCCCGCTGCCCTGACAGGTGATGCAGGTTTCGGGTTCGGTTCCCTTTTCGGCGCCGCGACCATCGCATTCTTCGCATTTTTCAAGCCGCGGAATGCGGAGTTTTTCCTCTTTCCCGTGCGCGGCTTCTTCGAGCGAAATTTCCAGATCGTAACGCAGATCCGCGCCGCGCTGTGCCGAACTGCGCCGACCGCCGCTGCGCCCGCCGCCGCCGAACATATCGCCGAAACCGAACAGGTCGAAAATGTCTTCGATATTTGAAAATCCCTGCCCGTCAAATCCGCCGAAACCTTGTCCGTTCGCATCCGAATGCCCGAACCGGTCATAAGCCGCGCGTTTGTTCGTGTCGGACAGCACGGCATAGGCTTCCGCCGCTTCTTTGAATTTTTCTTCCGCCGTGTGGTCGTTCGGATTTTTGTCGGGATGATGCTGGATCGCCAGTTTGCGATACGCGCTTTTAATTTCTACTTCGGTGGCAGTTTTCGTGACACCTAAAATTTCGTAATAATCTCTCTTGCTCATAAATAAATGTTCTAAATTTCAAATTTCAAATTCTAAATCGTGAAAGCTAAAATCCCAAATCTAAAATAAAGATAACGCCAGTTCAAACCAATGAACTGACGTTCTTTTATATTTTGCGACAAACCGCGTATTTAAAGCAAGGCTGAAGGATCAAGGATGAAAGGCGAGCTTAAAACAATCTTTTCACCTTTCAACCATCATTCTTCAGTTCTTAACCTAGACCATGACCATCAAGGCTTCGGTCAATTTATTCGCGGCTTCCTCGGCTTTTTTCAAAGCTTCCTGAATCAATTTCGGATCGGCAGTCGCCAGCGCTTCTTCCGCATCGTTGAGAACCGCGTTGATTTCCTGCTGTTGCTTGACTTCCAGCGATTTGCCGTATTCAACGATCGTCCGTCGCGTATTTTTGAGAAGCGAATCGAGCCGGTTGCGGGTCATGATCAGGTCTTTCATTTCCTTGTCCTGTTCAACCGAAGTTTCCGCTTCCATTATCAAACGGTCGATTTCATCCGGTGCCAGTCCCGACGACGGCGTGATTTGCATCGCCTGTTCGAGTCCGGTCATTTTATCCTTCGCCGAGACATTGACGATGCCGTTGGCGTCGATTTCAAACGAAACATCGATTTGCGGAACACCGCGCGCGGCGGGCGGAATCCCGACGAGCTCAAATTTTCCTAAACTTCGATTGCCGCTCGAAACCTCGCGCTCGCCCTGCAAAATATGAATTTCAACCGATTGCTGATTATCGACGACCGTCGTAAAGGTCATCGTGTTTTTGAGCGGAATCGTCGAGTTGCGCGAGATCAGTTTGACGAACAAGCCCCCGCGTGTTTCGAGACCCAAGCTGAGCGGCAGAACGTCGAGCAGCACAATATCCTTGACATCGCCCGTCAAAACGCCGCCCTGGATCGCCGCGCCCATCGCGACAACTTCGTCCGGGTTGATTTCCGCCGATGGTTCTTTGCCGAAAACTTCCGTCACCGTTTTGGTGATGATCGGCGAGCGCGTCTGTCCGCCGACGAGAATCACTTTATCAATATCGTTCGGCTGAAGTTTCGCGTCCCAGAGCGCTTTCTGACACGGTTCGACCGACGATTCGACCAGATCCTGAACGAGTTCCTCAAATTTTGCGCGCGTCAGAACCGTATTGATATGTTTCGGTCCGGTCGCATCCGCCGCGATAAACGGCAGATTGACGGTCGTTTCCATCACCGAAGAGAGCTCGCATTTGGCGCGTTCCGCCGCTTCTTTCAATCGCTGCAAAGCGAGCCGGTCTTCTTTAAGATCAATATCGTTTTCGACCTTAAAGCCTTCGACGAGCCAATTAATGATCCGCTGGTCAAAATCTTCCCCGCCTAAGAATGTGTTGCCCGAGGTCGAAAGGACTTCAAAAACCCCGTCGTTGATCTCAAGGATCGTGATGTCGAACGTCCCGCCGCCGAGATCATAAACCGCCACTTTTTCGCACTTTTGTTTGCCGAAACCGTAAGCCAGCGCCGCGGCAGTCGGTTCGTTGATGATGCGTTCGATCTCGAGACCCGCAATTTTTCCCGCGTCGCGCGTCGCCTGCCGCTGCATATCGTCAAAATAAGCCGGCACGGTGATGATCGCCTCGGTGATTTTGTCGCCGAGGAATTCTTCCGCCGCCAGCTTTAATCTTTGCAGGACGATCGCCGAAATTTCCGGCGGACTGTAAACGCGATCGAGTACCTGAATATGCGCGTCGCCGTTCGGGGCTTCGACAATTTCAAAGGGCACGGTTTCGCGCATTTTCTGCACTTCCGCCGAATCGAATTTGCGCCCGATCAGCCGTTTGACGGCGTAGAGCGTATTCGTCGGATTGGTGACGGCTTGCCGCTTGGCAATCTGCCCGACCAGCCGTTCGCCTTTTTCCGTGAATCCAACGACCGACGGCGTTGTTCTGCCGCCTTCTTTGTTGGGGATAATCTGCACCGCGCCGCCTTCGAGAACGGATACGCAACAGTTCGTTGTTCCTAGATCAATGCCAATAACTTTACTCATAGATTTATTTGAGTCCTTTCAGGTAGAATATTGCGGGAAACACGGGGTAATAAAGCGAAACTATTCAGTTTCTAGAACATTTTCGGTCAAATCCGAATTGCTTTCAGGAGAAGAATTCTCAACTTTCGGACGAACACCGGTCGAAACTCTGACCATCGCCGCCCGGATAATTTTATCGCCGATCCGGTAACCGCGTAAAAGCTCGCCGGTGACGGTATTCAGCGGATAATTTCCGCTTTCCTCGGTCGCTACCGCTTCGTGGAAATGCGGGTCGAAATGCTCGCCAATCGAAGCGATCGGCTGGACGCCCATTTCGGCAAAAACCTCGTTCAGCTGCTGGTTAACCAAAATGATGCCTTCAAAAAACTGGTGAAAATCGTGCGATTTGCCTTCGGAATGCTGGGCGGCAAAATCCAGTGCGCGATTCAGATTATCCAAAACCGGCAGCATTTGCGTGGCTAAATTGCTTAGTTGTTTGAGAAAAGTGTCGCTGCGGTCACGTTCGATTCGTTTCTTGTAATTATCAAAATCCGTTTGGCGGCGGCGCATCGTCTCGACAAATTCAACCCGTTCGGTCTCAAGCTTTGAAATCTGCTGTTTGATCTGCGCAAGTTGTTCCTCAAGCTCGGAAACGATTGTATTATTCGGGACAATCGGGTTAACAACTGCCGGGATTTCGGGTATTTTCACGGGTTCGATGGCGAATTCCGTCTTGATAAAATCGGGCGGATTGGTGTCATCGAAATCCGCCTCGTCAAATTCGATGGATAAATCGGATGAGATTTGGAGGTCTTTTTCCTTCGCTTCCAATTCCTTGATAAAGTCCTCGATCGAAAGCGAATTCTCCTCGTCAATTTCAGTGACCAGATTATCTTTGTCTTCTAATTCGTTATTGAAATCCATTTTGCAGCTCGTTTGATTATTTTTTATAAGAGATAAAAGCTACCCGGTTGACAACTCTGGCGAAACATTTTTGTTCCGCTTTAATTGTTTGAGTATTCCTTGGTCATGTACTTTTCGAGAATTCGGGCGACGTAACCGACGATTGAAATGATTCGTGCATATTCGATTCGCGTCGGACCGAGAACGCTCAAAGTTCCGATTGCCGAACCTTCACCGATGCGGTAAGGCGCGGTAATCAAGGTGCAGTTTTGTAAGGTGGAAGCCGAGTTTTCGCTTCCGATGACGACCTGAACATTTCCTCGCGCGGATGAATCGCGGACGATGCATTCATTGAGAATCTGCATCAGACGCGATTTTTCTTCGATCGTGCGAAGAAGCTCACGAAGTCTTTCCATATCGGCGAAATCGCGCTTGGTCAAAATGTTCGACGTGCCGTCAACATAAAGCTCGCCGCGCTGGTCTTCTTCGTCCTCGATACTCTGTGAACAAAGAATCATTGCCGTTTGCAGTAATTTATCAAAAAGCGCTTTTTCTTCGTGCATCAATTTTAGAATCTTGGCACGAATTTCCGCCAAACTCTTGCCGCTGAACTCGACGTTCAAATAGCGCGCCGTGCGGTCAAGTTCTTCTTGTTTGTAGGTTTCGTTGAGCCGGATAATTTTGTTATGCACAATATTCGGCGCGCTCACGAGAACGACAAGAATCCGTTTGTCGGAAAGATTGACAAATTCGATATGCTGCAAACGGTCGTTTGCCAACGAAGGCGAAACGACGATACCGATATTATTTGAAAGAGCTGAAAGCAGTTGTGAAGTTCGTTCCATCAGACGATCCGGCGTGTCCGTCAGTTCGCTTTCCAAAAAACCGAATTCCTCACCGATAAAGCGAAGGTCTTCGTTGGAAAGACTCAGGACACCCAAAAGATTGTCAACGTAAAAGCGGTAGCCTTTGTCGGTCGGCACGCGTCCGGCGGAAGTGTGCGGCTGTTCGAGCAAGCCGGTTTCTTCCAGTTCGCCCATCACATTTCTGATAGTCGCCGAACTCAAACCAAATGAATTGACAAATTTTTCCGCGATTATTTTTGAGCCGACCGGCTCGCCCGTGATGAGATGTTCGCCGATAATTGCCGTCAGAATGGCTTGCCCGCGAACGTCGGGATAATTAAATTTATTTTCAGATTTTAAATTTGAATCACGGACAGACATTTTTCTTCCGGTGGGTTTGATGCATATCTTTTAAAGCGATATGCTTCCGCTATTAAAACGAATAACATTTTATCGTGAAACCTGTCAAGAATTATTAGTTAAACTCTGATTAACAAATTGGGCGATTTTGGATTTTT
>CADEFG010000436.1 GCA_902826505.1 uncultured Acidobacteriota bacterium | reverse complement strand
TGATGATCTTTCCGCGCGCCGTGTAGTCTTCCGGATTGGCGGTGAACACCAGCAGGACGTCGAGCGGCAGGCGCACCGGATAACCTTTGATCTGGACGTCGCCTTCCTGCATGATATTGAACAGTCCGACCTGAATTTTGCCCGCCAGATCGGGCAATTCGTTGATCGCAAAGATTCCGCGATTCGCACGCGGCAACAAACCGAAATGAATCGTCAATTCGTCCGAGAGAAGATGTCCGCCCTTCGCGGCTTTGATCGGATCGACATCGCCGATGATGTCGGCAATCGTCACATCGGGCGTCGCGAGTTTTTCGACAAAACGGTTTTCGCGCTTAACCCAGTCGATCTTTGTTTCATCGCCGTGAAAATCAACCTGATGCCGACCGTACGCCGACAGCGGGTGAAAAGGATTATCGTTGATCTCCGAACCCGCGATGATCGGCATTTCTTCGTCCAATAATTCGGTCAACTGCCGGATAATACGGCTTTTCGCCTGTCCGCGCGTGCCGAGCAAGATAAGATTATGTTTCGACAAGATCGCGTTGACGAGCTGCGGAATGACCGATTCCTCATAACCTAAAATCCCCTGAAAAAGTTTTTCGCCCGACCTGAGCTTTTTGATCAAATTCGCCCGCATTTCGTCTTTAACGGAACGCGATTGATACCCGCTTGCTTTTAATTCGCCCAATGTTACTGCTTTCATACTTAAAATTATCGCATATCGACACCGTATTTTTCGATGAGTTCGATAAAAATTTTCTCAAATTCTTTACTATAGTAAAATTGTAAAACCTTCAGAGGAAATAATATGACATCTGAAATCAAATTTTATCAATGCTTTTTTACTTTTATATTCTGCCTCGATTGTATTTAGTTCGGTTGGTTTGCAATCAATCGGTTCGTGTTTTTGAGTAGCTTGTTCATAAACGGAATCTAAAAGTCTCCTCTTTTCAGATTTATCAGCTACTTTTGCCTTTTTGGAAATGCCGATACTTAAATTAAGTTCTTCCGTATTTTCCAAAACCTCTCGCGATTTTGGTGAAATAATTTTATCTAAAACTGCGCGTTGTTCTTTCGTCAGATTTTCAATCGAAAATTTTGGATTTTGCTCTACTTTTACAATTTTAACCGGCGTTTCGGATGGCGCTTCGACCGTCGGCAATTTTTGGTTTTGCTGACAGCCAGACAAAACTAACAAAAACAGAATCACACCCAATGTTACTGTTTTGTTCATATATTTGATTTTAGATTTCAAATTTGAGATTTCAAATACCGGAGTCCGATTTATTGTATTTGATTGCGATTTCGTTCTTCGAGTTCGCGGTTTAATCTGTCTTCCAGTTCTTTTCGATACTGCCGCATTTCAGCGTCAAATTCTTCTAAATCTTTCTTTTGCTGATAATTTTTGCGTTCCTTTTCAGTCAAAAATTTTGCACCTTTGATGTCGGAATTTTTCAATGATTCGAGCCAGCCGTTGAGTTGTTTGGAGATGCTTTCGGCGCGTACTTTGAGATTTGAAATTTCAGATTTGAAATCATTAAAGCGCTTCACTTTTTCGCATAAACAAAGCATCGAACGCGATTCGCCCGCCGAACCTTTGGCAATGTAAAGAAAATAGATCAATTCCGAAGTCGTGCCGCGCTCAAAACCTTCGGCGATGTTGTTTGAAATCGAAAGCGCGGCGCGTTCGAGCTGGTTTTTCGTATCGCCAAGACCGCGAAAAAGTCCATTGTTTTGTTCCGTAAATTCAAATACTTTGAGAGCAAATTCAATCGCCGCCTGCCAGACGGGTAATTCTTCAAAACGCGTGTATTTCATAATTTGTGGGTGGAAATTTTATCTCAAATTTGAGATTTAAAATTTCAAATTAAATTAATTTAAAGATCAAAACCGATTTTTTTCTCTTATTATATCTCAAATCTCAGATTCCAAATATTAAATCTCAAATCTGAAATTTCAAATCTCAAATCTCAAATTTAATTCCTTTCGCCAAACGGAATATTTCTGTAATTCGATTAAATCTAAAATCTGAAATTTCAGATTTCAAATCTCAAATTAACCACAAAGAATGGTTCAAAAGATTTTTGATTCAAAATATCTGAATTTAAAATCGCAAATCTGAAACTCATCAAATTTTCTCACCAACCAAGTAAATCACCGGTTCTTCGCTGACAACCCGCGCCGAGTGATAAGTATTCGCGGGCATAAAATCGCGGTCGCCGGCTTCGAGAACAAATGTTCCGACGCGTTCGACGGTTAATTCGAGCGCGCCCGAAATTATCCAGTGCGATTGATCTTCGCCGTGTTTATGATTGACATAGACAGCTTCGGGCAAATCCGACCATTGAAAAACCCGGTAACCTTCCGAAACCAAAATGTGCCGCAACATCGCCGAATTCGGCGCTTGCAATCCGCTCCAACGCTCGATTCTGTAATTATTTTGCATATCTTTTTAATTATTTTGTTCCTTAAATCATAAGTCTATATTACAATTTCCGTATGATTCAAACTGTTTCGGGCGCACTCGAAAAATTTCAGAATTCGGTCGGCATCAAATTTCAGCTTTACAACAGCTTATTTTTGTCGCTTCCTTTCTACGGAGTTGATAAAACCGGCATTTTGCTCTCGCTTTTCAATACCGACTGCGAAGAAGGTTTTGAAAAAGGAAAAAGTCCGAGCGAGATCATCGAAAGTTTTTTTGAAAATAATTCGGAGGATGAAAAACTCGATTTTCTTTTTCGCTTTGTCCAATACGCCGAACGCCAGGTCGTCCTTTTCGACGCGCTCGAAGACGCGGCTTTTACCGAACTGAACGACCCGAACGGCGCAGGAACTTTAACACAGCTTGAAGCCAGAGTTTTACAGGAAAATAAAACGGCGGAATTTGCCGAACGCCTGCAAAACTTTAGCATTCGTCTGGTTTTGACCGCGCACCCGACGCAATTTTATCCCGGCACGGTGCTCGGGATCATCAACGATCTGGTCGAAGCCATTGAACAAAACGATGTTTCGCTCATCAATACATATCTCCAACAGCTCGGACGGACCCCGTTTTTCAAAAAGCAAAAACCGACGCCGTTTGACGAAGCAAACAGTCTGATCTGGTATCTCGAAAACGTCTTTTACGAAGCCGTCGGCAATATCGCGTCGGATTTGAAAAATTCGTTTCCGAACGAAAATTTTGATCTCACAAATCTCGTCAAAATGGGTTTCTGGTCGGGCGGCGACCGCGACGGAAATCCGTTCGTAACCGTCGAAACGACCTTAAAAACCGCCGAAGCTCTGCGGCTCGCGGCGCTTCGCTGTTATTACCGCGACACTCGTAAACTAAAACGCCGCCTGACCTTTACGGGTGTCGATACGATTCTGGCAGAACTCGAAAACAGGCTTTACCAGGAAGCGTTTTCATATTCAAAATTTATACTATCAAAGGATGAGATTTTGTATCATCTCAATCAAATCCGCGCGATGCTGGTTGAAAAACACAACGGATTGTTCGCGCATTTGGTTGATAATCTGCTTGAAAAAGTCAATACTTTCGGACTTTATTTCGCGGCGCTCGACATCCGCCAGGACAGCAGCATTCACCGGCAGGTTTTGTCCGATGTTGCGAGGAAAACCGACGCTTTGCCGAAAAATTATAACGAACTGTCAAACAATCAGAAAATCGAAGCGCTTCTCAATATTTCACAAAAAATCGAGGCGGAGATTTTTGACGATGATTTGACCCAAGACACGCTCAAAAACATCGGCGCGATCAAACAAATTCAAGCCAAAAACGGTGCGCAAGGCTGCGGGCGCTATATCATCAGCCATTCGGAAACGGCTTTGAACGTCATCGAAGTTTTCGGTTTGTTTTTGCTCGGCGGCTGGACGGCGGATGAATTGACCATCGACATCGTGCCGCTTTTTGAAACGATCGCCGATCTCAAATCCGCTTCCCAAATAATGCGCGAGCTTTACGAAAACAAGATTTACCGCGAGCATTTAGCGCGCCGAAACGAGACGCAGACGATCATGCTCGGTTTTAGCGACGGCACCAAAGACGGCGGTTATCTGATGGCGAATTGGAGCATTTACAAGGCAAAAGAAGAACTGACAAAACTTGCCCGCGAATACGGAATTTCCGTTATTTTCTTTGACGGGCGCGGCGGTCCGCCGGCGCGCGGCGGCGGTAAAACGCATAAATTTTATTCTTCGATGGGCGCGGAAATCGCCAACGATTCAATCGAATTAACTGTCCAAGGTCAAACGGTTTCATCAAATTTCGGGACGGTTGAGGCGGCGCAGTTTATTATCGAACAGCTTCTCCACGCCGGAATTTACAATCATCTTTTCGCGGCAAAAGAAAATACTTTCTCGCCGGCGGATGAAGATTTGATGCAAAATCTGGCAGACGCCGCCTTTCGCGCCTACGATATTTTAAAAAATCACTCGAATTTTCTCGATTATCTGGCGGACGTTTCGCCCTTGAAATTCTACGCGGAAACCAACATCGGTTCACGTCCGGCAAAACGCGGCGCGGGCAAATTAACGCTTGATGATCTGCGGGCAATTCCGTTCGTCGGCGCGTGGAGTCAACTCAAACAAAACGTTCCGGGTTTTTACGGCGTCGGTTCGGCTTTGCGCGATCTTGAAGGTAAATTGGAGGAAATCCGTAAACTTTATCATTCGAATCTGTTCTTCAAAACATTGATCGATAATTGCGAAATGGCGATGCAGAAATCCGATTTCAAATTGACCGCCTTTTTATCCGAACACGAAACTTACGGCGCGATCTGGCGCAAACTCCGTGACGAATACGAACTCTGCCGCGAATATTTAGCCCAAATTACA
>CADEFG010000435.1 GCA_902826505.1 uncultured Acidobacteriota bacterium | reverse complement strand
AAAAGGAAAGTTAATTTCGCTTCTCACGGATTTCGGCAAGATCAATCCGTGTTATCCCGACTTTCACGGCGAAACGGCGGAAACGATTTTTTACACCGGCGCAGGACGGCGCGGCGATCAGAAGCTCGATTCATTTAACCGCGCGATGTTTAATGCGATAGAATCGAAACACGCCGTTCCGCTTTCTAATAAATTAAAAGTCGGCGAATGGCAGTTTTTAGGATTCTGGCGCGTTGCGGAAGGAAAATACATTTTCGACGACGCGCAGAATCGAATGATTTGGAAATTTACTTTGGAAAAAAGTCAGAACACCGAGCGGTAGCGACGTGCTAATTTTACAAAACTAAAATGCTGGAAATCAGAAAAGCGATCGAAACGGACAAACCCGAAATCTGGGAAATCATAAAATTCGTGATCGCGGCGGGCGATTCGTTTACGCTGCCGCCCGACGCACCGCGCGAAGAAATGCTCGCCGATTGGTTGAGCGCGGAAAAACACACGTTCGTCGCGGTTGCCGACGGCAAGGTCGTTGCCACATTTTATATCAAACCGAACCAGCCGGGTCCGGGTTCACATATCGCCAACGGGAGTTATATGGTCGCTCCCGAAGCGCGCGGAATGGGCATTGGCAGAAAGATCGGCGAATTTTCGATCGCCGAAGCAGCGCGTCTCGGCTTTCACGCGATGCAGTTTAATTTCGTCGTCAAATCGAACGAAAAAGCCGTCCGTTTGTGGCAAAGTCTCGGTTTTGAAATTATCGGCGAAATTCCCGAAGCCTTTCAGCACGCCGAAAACGGCTTGACGAGTGCTTTGATTATGTATCGGAAAATAGGACGTAATAAACAACAATAATCAAAAAAATAAAATATCCAAATCAAGTAAATTTCAACTCAATGCTTCACATTTTCCAAATATCAATTACTTTTTGTCCTGTACTTAGATTTAGATAAGATTTTGGCAGAGAATTTTTGTGTGATAAATCAGCCTCACTTCAGAATATTTTTCCCGTCTGTTTTGAGGTTTTGAAAATGTAATCCGTCCCTTTCATAGATTTGGCGTTGATCAGCCATTCTGAAAATTTCGGTTTCTTGGGGATGTCCAGGTCAATTTTATCGAGGCAATAAGCGGGTAATCCGGGATAGGCATGGTGGACTTCGTGTAAATTGAAATTGAATAAAAAGTAACGGGCGATAAAGGTTGCGGTATAAAAACTCCGGGTGTATTTTACCTGTTCCATATAAGAAATGGGTTTGACGTCCTGTCCTTCGGAAACGGGTATTTCGATATGAGTGTGTTGCGTCATAATTAAGAGTTCCTTCCACACCAAACTCAAAACAAAAGCCGGTAAAACATATTGAAGGATAACGGTCGAAAAGAGATAAAAAATCACGACATAAAACAAAAAGTAAAGCGACACGTTGACCGCTGCCAGAGTTAAAACATTTGCGGGGACAAAACGTTTTATCTTAAATAGATTCCAATAATTAGTAAGTTTATAAGTCAAATAAAAAAGCGGAATAAAGAGCCACCAGCAAAAGTTGACGATGAACCGGGTAATTTTTGAATCGATCGGTTTCGCCGTTTTTTCGGTGGTCGGGTCAAGATCGCGCCAGCCGGTCCATTTGTGATGAAGATTATGAATTTGCTGCCAGTTATAAAAGGGAATCACGGTTAATAAACCGAAAATATGTCCGAAAAATTTGTTTATTATTCTATTTTCAAAATAACTCAAATGTCCGCATTCATGCAGCAGAATAAAGGTTTGGGCAAAGAAAACCGAAAGCAGCAGAGTTCCCAAGCTGTACCAAATGAGACTGTTCAGCATAAAGAGATAGATGGATAAACCCGCTAAGATCAAAGGACTCGCTAAAAAAGCAAAGGCTTTGAGATTGTTTCGTTTGAGCTCAGGATTCGTCATTTTGCTTTTGCTCCGCCGAAGGAATTAAACTTTTCGACATACATATTTCTTATTTGGTCAATGTGACTGTCCAGATCTTCCAATTTCCAATCGGTCGTCGGAATAATGTCAAGGAGCTCGATCCGAACAGTGCCTTTTTTGATCGGTCTGAAATCGGTCGAGGGATTTGATTCGACCGGGGTATAAATAAAAATGGCGACGATCGGCATTTCCGACACCAGCGCCATATGATACACCCCCCGGTTAAATTGATTGATGGTATTAAATTCGCCGCCGGTGCCTTCGGAAGATCCGGCGATGCTCACTTTTTCCTTTTTTATTCGTTCGGCTAATTTGATGAAAAATTTTAGCCGCCGTTCTTTATTTGGTTTGGTTGGAATATATAAAACCCCGATCGCCAAAGCGGCTAAAGTGGCAGGGATGTAATGAAGCGTTTTTTCGCTCATCAGGAACCGCGTATTTGTCAGCCCGAGGCACATCAGGATAAAAGCATCAAGATGTGAGTTGTGATTGAACGTATAAAAATGGGGACGATCCGGTTCTTCCAGCTTCACTTCATTTTCCAGAGTTATACCGAGAGTATAGAGAATGGCTTTTGAAAACGCGGGAACCAGATGCTTCCGATTAAAATCCGTCAAGAGCCCGAACGAAACGATTCGCAGCGAAAGGGCAATAATTCCCATCGTTGTCAGCAGCAATAAGCCGACCGAAAAATGATAGATATATTTTATTTTTTTCCGCATACGATCGTCTGCATCGAGAGGTTGAGATAATTCTTAAAAAGAAGAATCGGGAACAACAGAAATTGTCCCAAAAAATACGGGACAATAATTCGGTCAAGATTCAATCCCTTACCGATAAACTTAAAATAAGTCCCGGTGAAAATATAAAAGTAGGGCGGAAAAGCCCCGAAGGGTAAATAGGCTTCGATTTCAAACCCGTTCTTTTCCAGAATTTCAACCAGGGTTTTTTTGGAATACAGTGCGGTGTGCTGCGGTGCCTGGACGCCGGTCCATTTATTCTTGAATAATCTATAAGTTACGGAATCCAGACGCGGCACTTCGATAATTAGTTTGCCGTTTTCGGTTAAAACTTTCTTTGCTACGCCGAGGCTTTTCACCGGATCATAATCATGCTCAAAAAAATGCCACATCGTGATCAGATCGATTGATTCCGCCGGAAAATTTTGGTCGTAAAAAACGCCCTGGTGAAAGTCGATTTTTTCGAAACCGGGGTAATCCAGGTCTTCTTTAAAATCAACGCCGGAAATTTTACATTGATACTTCCGGTTCATATACAAGAGAAAAGTCCCGACGGCACAGCCGACATCGAGTAATCGGGTATTTTCGTTGACCGGAAAATATTTTTGCACCAATTTCTCTTTATCGCGGTCGAGCTTGTTCATCGCCCATTCGTACAAAGGCGTTAAGAATCCCCAATCCTTTTTCTTTCGATGAGCCAGATATTCGCTGTCATAATATTCTTTGATCGAGTCGATGTTTAAGCGGGGATTTTGATAAACCAAACTACAACTCGTACATTCGACATAAAGAAACTTACCGTCCTTTCCGGTCAAATCCTCTTCCCCGATCAGAAATTCAGTGCATTCGCTCTCGCCGCACAGATAACAATCGACCGTCTCATATTGAAAATGGGCGGGATTTTTTAATTCCCGAACTCTATCTAAAGGATCAAACCTCATAATTGAACGATAAGTATTCTAAAAACTAAAAAACACAAGAGATATAGATAAGGATAGAACTTCATATTAAAAAAATTCCAAACTAAAGACAACGAGCATAAAAGGAAAAAAGCAAGGATATTCAGTCCATTTACCTTGCCCGCCAGAATCGGAATAAAAGAAAATATCTGCCAAAGCCACGAATATTTGATCGGGATTGGAAATGTTTTGTCCTCGAGGCTTTCAAAAGCCACAAAAGCCGAAAACAATGATAGTGCCGGGAGGACAATATGTTCCCCGGTGGTTGGTGTTGAAAAATCGGAACATCGGAGCAGAAAAAAAACAAAGGGATATTTTAATAACGGAAGCAATCCGGCGCCGGTTTTGTTCGCGATGAACAATAAATAAAGCAGGTGATTAATTGCAATAAAACAGAAAAAAAACAAAGCCAGATAGTTGGAAACATAAAATGCAATACCCGATAAAAGACAGAAAAAACAAATCAAATAATAAAAAAGCGTTTTTCTTTGCGCCGGATCGGTATAACTCCGAGCGGGTTTGCCCCGATCATTATCGGCTTGCATCAGATCATCGTATAAACGAAAAACTAATAGAAAAACCAGCAGTAAAACAAAGGATATCAAAGAACCGCTCTTAAATTCAGGCGCGGGACGGCTATATAAGAAAATAAAGAGAGCGAGAATTATCAACCGCAGAAGTTGAATTCGTTGCCGCAGATAGGTGGTCAATGCGTTACTCACAAATCGTAATTTCGCCGGAATCGGCATTTAAGATTATCCGGTCGCCGTCTTTGAGCAGCGTTGTCGCCGAATCAACGCCGACAATCGCGGGTATCCCGAATTCTCTGGAAACAATTGCCCCGTGCGAAAGCATGCCGCCTCTTTCGACGATCAATCCGCTGATTAAAGGGAACACGACCACCCAGCCCGGATCCGTCTGCCGGGTCACTAAAATATCGCCTTTTTCCAATTTCCCGGCTTCTAAAACGGTTGCTAATACTTTGGCGCGTCCCTCAATGATGCCGCCGCAAGCGCACATCCCTTTGAGCGAACCCGTCGTTTCGGGACTCTTGTCTTTTTGGATTACTTCAGCCGGAGCGCTGTTTATTCCCCGACTCGTATAAAAATCATCGGGGTAAATCAGGAGAGAAGTTCGTAAAAATTCGGCTCGTCTTTCCTCGATGATTTGAGGCGCAATCTTATACAACATTGATGAAGCACTTAGA
>CADEFG010000434.1 GCA_902826505.1 uncultured Acidobacteriota bacterium | reverse complement strand
TCGTAAGCGGAAATATAATTCGCCCGGGCGCGGCTCGAAAGGCGTTCCAAATCCTTGATCTGTGAGAGGATTTCGCGCATCGCGCTTCTTTCGGCTGGATTTTGTTTCAACCACGCCAGAAATTCCTGCCGCCGGAAAATTTCCGCCGCATCGAGCAGCGGTTGGCGGAGCCAGCGGCGCAAAAGCCTGCCGCCCATCGGCGTTTGATTTTCATCCAAAATTGATAAAAGACTGGTGCCCGTGGAACTTTGAAGAATTTCCAAACTTCGCAAAGTGTTTCCGTCGAGAATCATAAATTCCCGAAAATCATAGCTTGTCAAACGGGTTAAATTTTGAGCGGCACCGAATTGTGATTCTTCGAGATAAGAAATTATCGCCCCGGCGGCAGCGACGGCAAGCGGTAGATCGTCTAAACCGAAAGGTTTTAAACTGATCGCGCCGAAATGTTTGAGAATTTTCCGACGAGCCATTTGATATTCGAAATTTGAAGATTTCAAACGCGTGACAAATCTCGGTAAATCACGGTTGCTTAATTCCTCCTGCGTTTCGGCGATCAGCAATTCGGCTGGCGCTAGTCGGGAAATCTCGGTCAGCGCATCCTTATTTTCAACTTCGGTCGCCGCAAAATCACCGGTAGAAATGTCCGTGTAGGCAATTCCCGTTCGTTTGCCATCGCTAAAAAAAGCGCATAAGTAATTGTTTGAATTGCTTTCTAAAAGTTGCGGTTCGATGATTGTGCCTGGGGTAACAATTCGTGTAACATCACGTTGAATCAAACGTTTACCATCTTTTCCCTTAACCGGTGTCGGGGAAATTTGTTCGCAAATGGCGACGCGATGACCGCGTGAAATTAGTGTTGATAAATGTCTTTCGAGCGAATGAAAGGGAACGCCGGCAAGCGGCACCCGCATGCCTTTGCCCATCGGTTTGGAAGTCAAAGCAATATCGAGTTCGCGCGCCAGAAGCCGCGCATCATCATCAAATGCTTCATAAAAATCACCAAGACGAAAAAGCAGAATGGCGTCTTGGTGATTTGCCTTGATTTCCAGATACTGCCGTCGGATCGGCGTTTCATCATTCATAAAAAACTAACCGCGGCGGCGTTCGAGGAGCATCATCATCAGAAAACCAAGCACGATGCGGGTTTCTTCTTCCGTGGAAATTTGAGTTTGATTTTCGAGAATAAATTTACCTTCGAACATCGCCGGTTGTTTTTTCAAACGCGCCACCACCGTACCGTCCAGCCGGGACAAAAGATAGGTCGGGTTAAAAACATAGCCCGAAAGAATTCCAACAATCGGTATTTCACCAAAAAGGGCATCGCCAAATTTTACCCAACCGTTTTCCTCAGTTATTTTGTAAACCTGATTACCGCTTGAATCGAAAATATCGTAACTTGCCTTCCAGATCGAACGCATTCCCTGGCGTTTGATCGAGCCGAGAAAACTCCCGCGGGCGTCGGTAAAACTGTAATTGGCGGACCAATCGATCATCCGGTCAGCCTTTATATTGAAAAGCATCTGGGTTTGTTTTTCGTCGGCAAAAATATTGATGTCCTCTTTTAACTTAAACATCTTTTGTTTGACATAGCCGAGCAAATTTCCGTTTGTATCTCGAATATAAATTTGGCTTGCCAATGCCAATAATTTAAAGCTAAAACTTAAGGGAAAATTCATTTTGTCTCCTTTGCAGCACAGAATTTTATAAAACAGTTTTATTTTACAGTATTTGCGGGAAAATTTTTAAGGGCGAAGAAACTTTGGTAAAATTTCCGCAATTGCCAAAATATTTTCGTATATTCTTCTCAATTCAACAAAACTGAGGATCGTCAAAACATTTTCGATTTCGCGGAACTCTTGAGCAAGCGACTTTTGGGCGCGGTTTGTATCACGCTCGGTCGCGAGGATTAAAAAGATTTTAGACCGTTGCGCGTCATAAGCTCGTTTAAGCTTCGCAAAAGCCGAATCGAGATTGCCTTTGCTTTGCACTTCAAATACGTGAGATAGCCTTTGATTTTGTAATGTTTCTCGCCAAACAACATCATAATACTGGAATTCCGGTTCGGCACAAAAACCTAAGGTTTCGCCGATCTTGACAACCATCATTTGAATATCGCGATGAGATAGTAATTCATCGCCGGAATGATTTTTTGAAATTATCATTCCGGCGCTTTCTGCTTGGATGGCTTTTTTGCCCTTCAAGGTCAATTTCCAATTACCGCGGTCTCGAATAATAAGCTTTTCATCATCGAGAGTTTTACCAGCTTTTTGGACGGCTTTTTTCCAGTTTTTTAACTCCCCGCGTGTGATGGCAAAAATCTCCGCGTCCGATAATGTCGGAAAATACGAAATCAGACGCTTATAAAGAAAACGAACGTCATCGGATCCGCCGACCGCAAACAGTTCGTGCAGGATAGGCGTTTCAATATTTGAAGCAAACGGCAAGGTCATAATCCGATTTTAGATTATTGGGAAATAAGTAGTCGTGTTTTGATAAAGTATATCTTTTGAAAGTTCATCCAACAAAAGTTCCATTTCACCGGCAAAATCATCGGTCATTTTTTTTGAATCAAAGTTTTTATTTATCGAAATTAATGCCGGTTTATTTATTTTAACAAAAATATCGGGTTTATATTCGCCGAGAAATTCATAACGAATAGCGAGGGAAGCGATCAGACATTGACCGAGTTTTTCAATGATTTTACTTAAACCATTAAAAAAACTGATCGGACGTGAATTATTGTTGATGATTTCCCCCTGAGGAAAGATCCAAAGTGTCCGGTTTGGGTTTGTTTGTAATAATTTCGCGGCATAATTCAAACTTTTCAGTGCTTCGCGCGGAATTTCTCGGTTGACGGAAAAAACTCCTAATCTGCGAAAAAGAAAATATTTTTCTAGTTGTTTTTCCTCCATTATTAAAAAACTATTCAGATTGGTTTTGCGGGAAATTTGAAAAGCAACCAGTCCATCCCACCAACTTGAATGATTGCAATAAATTATAAGAGGTAAATTAGTGTTCTTGTTGATTAAAAAATCCAGTCCCGAAACCCATAACGAATTAAACCGGCGCTTTAGTAAATTTTGATTATAGACCGCGAAAATATTTTCAAATAGCCAATTTTTATTTGCTTCCAACATATTTTCTGGTAACCCGTCGATTTATCCCGCAAGTTATTTCATATGAAATGGTTTCAGCTTTTTTGGCAATTTCCTCGGCTGTGATCTGTAACCCATTTCGTTCCCCAATAATAACTACACGTTGCTCAAGTTTAACATCAGGAATATCGGTCACATCCAAAATTGTCCAGTCCATCGAAATTCTGCCGACAATCGGGGCAAATGATTTGTTTACAATTACTTTGCCTTTATTTGACAAAAGTCTTGGTAAGCCATCCTGATAACCGATCGGTACGGTCGCAATGATTGAATCTTTGTTTGTTTGAAAAGTGCGGCTATAACCCAGGGTTTCACCTTTTGGGACGGTTTTCAGATGAGTGATTCTTGAAAAAAGGGATAACATCGGCTTCAATGCCGGTTTATCTATCAATGGAGGCAAAACATCAGCTCCTAAACCATATAAAACTCCGCCAATTCGCACCATATTGCCACGTGAATTGCTATGGGCGATCGCCCCAGGCGAATTTGCCAAATCAATATGTTGGGGATCAAACCCTTTTTCGCGAAAGATTTCAAGTGATTGGTAAAATCTTTGAATTTGGAGGTTTGTAAATTCGTTATCTCTCAAATCATCGGCTGAAGCAAAATGCGTCATAAGACCGTCAATTTTAAGATTTTTGAAATCTTTCATTTTCTCAACAAAATCTTTAATTTCATCAAACCGCACACCGATGCGTCCCATTCCTGTATCAATTTTTATATGAACTGAAGCAATTTTTCCAATGTTTTTAGCGGCTTGATCATAACTATCAGCTTTTTCAATCTGGTAAATAACGGGGGTTATATTATTTTTAAGCAATTGTTCTTCCTGTCCAAACCAAAAACCACCAAGACAAAGGATTGATTTTCCGATTTCGGCTTGACGAAGTTCGAAGGCTTCCTCGGGAAGCGCCACTCCAAACCAATCAATACCTTCTTTTTCGAGTCTTTTCGCACACTCCACTGCCGAATGACCGTAGGCATCTGCTTTTACCACCGCCATAAAACGGATATTTTCAGCCACAAAATTTTTGACCGAACGAAAATTGAAAGCAAGATTGTCCAAATTGATTTCAGCCCATGTCGGGCGTTGTCCGTATTGATCTGACATTAATTAATAAGTTCAAGCTGTTTGTGCAAAAAAATGTGCAATTAGTACAAATAATAGGATTGCGAATCTAGTTTATTAAATACATTAACTGTCCGAATGCCGACCCTTAAAGTTATGCTTAAAGCGGGATGTTACCATGTTTCTTGGGCGGATTTGACTCTTTTTTGTTTTGTAACAAAGATAATGCGCGGATCAATTTGGGGCGGGTAAATTTTGGCTCGATGACTTCGTCGATAAAGCCCCATTCGGCGGCAACGTAGGGATTGGCAAATTTTTCTTCAAACTCAGATACCTTATCTTTTCGATATTTCTCATCAAATTCGGAAATTTCCTTTCGATATAAAACACCGACCGCTCCCTCGGCGCCCATCACCGCAATTTCTGCCGTTGGATAGGCAAAATTAAGATCAGTGCGGATATGTTTCGATGCCATCACACAATAAGCCCCCCCATAAGCTTTTCTGGTAATCACCGTAATTTTGGGGACGGTTGCTTCAGCAAATGCATAGAGTAGTTTTGCGCCATGGCGGATAATGCCGAAATGTTCCTGATTGACACCGGGCAGAAAACCGGGCACATCTTCAAATGTGATTAATGGTA
>CADEFG010000433.1 GCA_902826505.1 uncultured Acidobacteriota bacterium | reverse complement strand
TTCGTCCATCAGTTCGCGTGATAGAGGTCGTTTAGGAGTTCGGTAGTCGTATTCATCGCCGAAATATGTCAACAAAATGTCACGTTTTTTCTCAGGCAAACGAATTAATTTAGTTTTGAGTATTTGCATTTTTTCTGAATCTTCGTTTTCCGGCGGAATAAGTTCTTGAATTGATTTTTCTTCAGCCTCTCTTGTTAAATGATAACCTTCCCCATTTTTAAGATTATCCGTAATAAAATGGGAGAATTCTCCGTTTTCATCTTCGATTTCTAAAGAATCAAATCCATTTACCCCTTCAACTTCTAATTTTCGTTTCTTTTCAAAATGGAGATTTCTGGCAATCTCAATCAGCCAAAACATTGTTTTATTTCGTTTTGCGGCTGGACTTAATGACTTATTGGGAGGTTTAAATGTATTTGCTGCCCTGTAAGCCCTTAACATTGCTTCTTGCATAAAATCTTCCGCGTCATTTTTTGACAAGCCTTCAATTCGACAGGTGCGTTTGTGCAATTCTTTTGCATAGCGGCGATAAAAAACATCAAACGCAGCGAAACCGGCTTCGCCGCCGCCAGCCATAACAGCAAACAACTCTCCATCGTCGGCTTCCCCGCTGATCGAAATTTCAAGAGATTGAGAAATATTCATATTGCGCTTAACTTCCCGTAATTTTGGTAGTGGAACGATTCACCAGCGCAAAAACCGCAGCGGCGGGAATTTCCCATAATTAGTCTATGCAAAAGCGTGACAAAAATCCCTGCGAGAATTCTTGCCCATCAGTTCATTATAAATATTTTCTCTACGGTTATACGCAAAAGCGTGACAAAAATTCGCTGTCACTACTTTGCATAGATCAAATGGGCGGGCAAAAAGCACGCTACTTTAGATTTAGAAAACTGAACAATTATGAATACTAAAAAATTAACCGAAACTAATGAATTGGCGACTGAAGCGATTGCTGAAGAAATAATTGACCTTGAAGAATTCGCCAAAGCCGGGCGCAAACCGCCGAAGGCGAAACGCTATCGGATTCGTATTGACAAGAAGCATTATGTTGTCGAGGTTGCGGCAATGACCGGACGCGAACTTCTTAATCTCGCCGGGAAAACCCCTGCCACCAATTTTATGATTTCCCAAATATTTCACGGCGGCGAAGCCAAGAAAATCGGCTACGACGAAAAAGTAGATTTCACCAAACCCGGTATCGAACGCTTTAGAACGCTTCCGCTCGACCAGACGGACGGTGAAACGGCAACACCTGCCAGACAACAATTTCTTCTGCCTCAAGCAGACCGCGAGTTTTTAGAAGCTCGCGGTCTCATTTGGGAAACAATCACTGATGCAGGCGGGCAATGGCTGCTCGTTCACGACTTCCCCCTTCCAAATGGTTATACCTCGGAAAAAGTCATCACAGCCTTGATGATTGCGCCCGGCTACCCGGACGCGCAGATTGATATGGTTTATTTTTATCCGCCGCTTGTCCGCACCGATGGAAAGGCGATCAAGGCGCTTTCTTCGCAAATGCTAGACGGTAAAAATTTTCAACGCTGGTCGCGGCACCGCACAGCTCAGAATCCCTGGCAGCCGGGTGAAGACGATGTTTCAACACATCTCACGCTCGTCGAAGGTTGGCTCGAAAAAGAACTGACTCGCTAATTATGATTAACCAAAAACTCAAACTTCAGAAATAAAAATAATACTATGAAAACAATTTTACGAATGACCGGACTCCAACACGCGGAGCTTCGCCGACATCTTTTTCCGGGCGACGGTTGCGAAGCCGTGGCGGTTGCGATCTGCGGACGACGCACCGGCACTGACAAGCACATTCTAACTGTCCGCAAAATTAAACTTATTCCGTATGAAGAATGCCGCGAACGCACGCCCGTGCGGGTTACTTGGTCAACCGAATCGCTCATTCCGCTGCTTGATGAAGCATCAAAGACGGGCGAAGCAATTCTCAAAATTCACAGTCATCCGGGTTGGTATCCCAAATTTTCCGAAACGGATGATAAAGCCGACAGCGAGCTTTTTGAATCGGTTTACGGTTGGACTGATGACGATGTGCCGCACGCAAGCTGCGTGATGTTGCCGGACGGAAAAATGTTTGGACGCATCATTAAGCCCGATGGCGAGTTTGAGCCTTTGTCGGTAATAGCCATTGCCGGAGACGATATTCATTTTTGGTATTCCGACGATGATTTTACCGAAGTGCCGGAGTTTGCCCGCCGTCACGCACAAGCCTTCGGCGTGGGAACCGTCAATATTTTGCGACGTTTATCAGTTGCCGTCGTCGGCTGTTCCGGCACGGGCAGCCCCGTTATCGAAATGTTGGGACGGCTCGGAGTCGGGCGGCTCGTGATTATTGATCCAGACAAAATTGAAGAAAAAAACTTAAACCGTATTTTGAACGCTACTCTTGAAGACGTGCGGCGCGGCGAGTTTAAGGTTAATGTTCTCGCCCGCGCAGTAAGACTAATGGGAACGGAAACGGAAGTCCTGCCGATTGCAGGAAATCTTTATGACGCGGAAACGGTCAAAACCGTCGCCGAATGTGATGTTTTGATTGGCTGTATGGACAGCGTGGACGGACGGCATCTGCTCAATAAACTCGCTGTTTTTTACTCAATTCCTTATTTCGACATCGGCGTAAAACTTATCGCCGACGGCAAAGGCGGCGTTGAGCAAATCTGCGGCACGGTTCATTATTTACAGCCTGACCGTTCCAGCCTTTTCAGTCGCAGAACTTATACGATGGAACAATTTACAGCGGCTTCATTAAAACGCGCCAACCCGAAGGAATATGAAAAACAGCGCGAAGAAAAATATATCGTCGGCGTTCAGGAAGACCGTCCCGCCGTCATTTCCGTCAATATGCAGTTTGCGAGTTTAGGAATAAATGAACTTCTAGCGCGATTGCATAATTTCCGCGACGATGGAAATGAAAATTTTGCCACCATACGCTTCAGCTTGACCCAAATGCAATTTTATTACGAACCGGAAGATGAGCCGTGCCGGATGTTTGCCCGCCATATTGGACGCGGCGATGTTTCTCCACTTCTTGAAATGTCCGAACTGAGCGAAACTTCGGGCGTTGAAAAGGGCGAGGCGACGGAAAAATGAACAATTTGCGAAAAAAACTGCGGCGCATTTGGCTAATTATCAAAAACCGCCTGTGGGGAACGCCTGTTCCGCTCGAAACGATTTATCTTGACGAACTGCCGGACAAACTTAAAAAAGATGTCGTTTATTTGATTGGCGAAAATGGTTATTTGTGGTCTGCCGCCTTGCTTTGTCCATGCGGTTGTCAATCGGTTACTCAACTGAATTTGCTGTCTGATGCGAAACCTTGTTGGCGCGTCGAGGAACATTCCGACGGAACTGTATCGCTCGCACCTTCCGTTTGGAGCAGACGCGGTTGCGGAAGCCATTATTTCGTGCGACAAGGATTTATCAGATGGCACAATTAGAAATGAATTTCCTCGGTTATGAAAGAACCAGACTTTAAGTAAAAACAGCCTATATTTTCATTGACCACACCCTGTGGTCAAATGTTCGATGGTGTGGGAGACATCGCCTCTATTTTCTTACCAATTTTTCAGAGAATTTTCTTATACTCTAGGAGATAATTCGGTAATGAGTGTTAAGTCATATCATCTTTAAATGAAACATTTAGTTTTTCATCTAAAGTTTTTTTTGTTTCTGCAATAGCCTGATTTTCTGTTAATTCGTCTCTTGAGTGAAGAAACCAAGTAGTCGAGCCAATCGGATGAAACGGCGGTAAAGAACCGAAGATCTCACCATTTTTTAAGAAAAAATGTGCGGCACCGGGTAGGTAATCAATAGATAAAAGATGTTTGGCGCGAGGATTATGAAAAACCGTTAATCCTTCCACCCAAGTTTCAAAATATTCAGGCGTATTAACTTGAGCGACAAAAGGCTCAAGAACGTCGGAATCTTGAAAACAAAGACCGTTTCTAAAAATTGTAACTTTTTCATCTCCGAAACCGGCGAGATGTCCCATTCGATTAAACTTAGCGACCGTGCCGCCTGGATTTGCTATAACTGCGCTGATATTTTCAGAGTCAAGCTGTGAAAAAAAGCCTGCCGGAACGATTTTTTCGCCCAGTTTATATTCCTCAATTTTTTCCGTTAAGTCCTCGTAAGTTCCATCGTCTTTCAGACGCTTTATATTTCTTGCTCCATATAAATACTCGCTCAAAGCATAAAAACTCCAGGACATTGATTGAAATTCGTGGAAATCCTGCACCGCAAAAACCAACGGCAGCCCCTTAACGTGTTCCAAATCCCAATAACGCTTTTTAAGTTTTGAATAAAGTGCGCTGCCGAATTTCATCGGAACATAATTACGGTAATATTCTTCTCTTGTCATATCAGCCAGATTCACAGGCGGATTTGACGGATTAACCGTGGTGGCTTCAACGAAAAATTTTCCCTGAATCCCGACACAAAGAAAATCAGGAGCTTGAAATGTGCGGTCAAAGGCATATCCTAATTCAATGAATAAAGCGAAAAGATACAATTCCCACAATCTGGCATCAAAAGCCGTTGATTGAAACTGCTCCAAAAAATTACCGTCAACATCTTCATACCAGTGCATCATTTCCTCAATCAAATTGCTGGCAGGATAAATGTCCCGCGTTGATAACTCCCGAAAAGCACGATTGAGTTTTTCCGCTTTGACTACAGGACGAAAGGTATCTACCGGCTCACCCTTTTCATCGCCCTGATAGAAGTTGTCGGTTCTATGCCGAAGGCATTTAGCCAATTCGATCCGCAAAGCGTTACGAGCTTTTTTCCGCGATGGAAATGAATGTTCGACTTTTACCGCGCGAAATCTTTTCAAACG
>CADEFG010000432.1:2255-4877 GCA_902826505.1 uncultured Acidobacteriota bacterium | reverse complement strand
ATTCAAAGAGGCTAAACTTTTCGCCTTCCCCTGAAAAATCAACAAAAATTCAATGATTTTAACAAAGCGCGGTGCGCGAAAGGTTCGTGTTGCCGGGAAAGGCTCGGGGCGGCTTAAATTTATTAAAGAATTCGGAGAAAGAAAATGAAATTAAGATCGGTCAAATTTGATAGTTTGAAAATATTTTCGTTGTTTTTATTGTTTCTGACAATAACTGTGGCTGGCGCTTTCGCGCAAAAAAGCGCCAACCGCGGCGGCGGCGGAAACCCGGCGCCGAGCCCGACGCCTGTTCCAACCAATCCGCTGCCGCAGACGCCGCCTGCCCCGAACGTAATCTATCGGGAATCATTCGGGGCGGCTGATTTGCTTCGACCGACGGGCGGCAAAGGTGTTTTGAAGGATGTTTATGCGCATACGAACATCAAAAATTTCTGGATCGAATATCCGGGTAACAAAAATACGCAATGGCTGACTTCCGATACCGGTCAAACATGGCGTTTTTGCGCCGCTTCGGACAATCCGTACGAAATGTTTTCGCCGATCCAGATGACTTTAGGGTTTTACGGTAATGGCTGCGTCGCTTCGGAATGGTTTGAAATTCCAACCGTCAATCCAACCGCGCTGATGCCGTTTACCGCGCCGAATGTTCCGTATGAGGTTTCGTTTAATGGCTATCCGGCACCGATTGCCGGCAAATATCTCGCGCTCGGCTTAACAAATTCAAGCGTTTTATACAGTAATCTGGAAAATTCAGGCAGTGTCGTTCTGGTTCTCAAACCAGCCCCGCCATATATGAATTTCACGATTCTTTATGAGCTTCGCGTCGGCGGAATGAACGGAACATTGCTCGCTTCGGGCGAAACTTATTTCGACGGGTGGAATCGAATGAATCTTCGCATTGATCCGGTTGCCAAAACCGTCAGTGCCAGCGTCAATGAAACCGAACTCGGAACATTTCCGCTCGATCTCGGCACGCCGCGTTACGCCGGATTTGAAGGTGTCGGAATCGGCGACAATTTCGTCATCAGAAAATTGCAGTAAAGATTTTTGCAAAAATATCAACTAAATGGCGATTCGATTCGGATCGCCTTTTGATTGCCTGCTCAAATCGACTGCCGGCAAACCATTTGCGTTAATTTTTATCGATCGGCAATTCCGACTTATCGCTCAAAGCCCGTAATTTATTGAAAAATCAAAACGTGGCATCAAAATCGCTTTAGCCATTTCGGGATTTGGAGGTTATATGAATACAAAAAAATTACAACGCAGAATCAGAATAGCCGGCGTGGCTTTCTCTTTACTTTTCGGGATCGGGATTTTATCGGCAACGACGGCAAACGCGCAATCCGACCGCCGCGATAACAATCAGGATAATCGCCGCACCGACCGCGATGATGACGACCGCGATTATAATAATCGTAACGATAACGATCGTTATGACAATGACCGCGGTTACAATCAAAATGATCGCGCCGCTTTTATCACCCGGCAAGCCTATCGCAGCGGTATGAATCAAGGTATGGAAGATGCCCGCAGCGGTAGACGCGCCAACGCCCAAAGAGCCGCCGGACAGGCAATGCGCCAAATGAATAACGGCAACAATTCGCGTTGGGGCAACCAAAACAACTTCCGTCAGTTGTTTCGCGAAGCATTTATTCGCGGCTATAACGAAGCCTACGATCGCAACAACAATCGTAACGACCGTCGTAATAATAACCGTAATCGTCGCAACGGATACTAAATAAATTCGGTTCCGAATGGCAAATCAGATCAAAAACGCAGCGCCCGGTTCGGCGCTGCGTTTTTTGTTGTCCATTTTTGCTTCTCTGCTGCTTTTTGTTTTGTCAAAAATGATTGGTTGCGGTCAAGTCGCGCGGCAGTTTTTCAAGCCATCAAACAGCGGCGATAAACGGCAGATTTCTGCTTTTATTCAAACAAATTAAGCGGCGCAAATTTTGAACAACACATCCACCGGTGAATCAAATTCGTTCGATTTTTTTGGCACAGTCATTGCTCATTTGCTTTAGCGGAGGTAAAAACTATGTATTCGATCAATAGACAAAGTAAAATTAAAAAAACTGCTATTCTACTCTCCTTGATGTTTGGTTTCATAATGATTTTAAATACCGCGACGCAGGCGCAGGACAACCGCGATTATCGTGAAAATCGTCGTGACGACCGCTATTACGGCAATAATTATGATGCCGCGCGCATCGCCCAGCAATACGGCTATCGCGACGGTATGAACGACGGTGCCGACGCGGCGCGCGAAGGCGACCGTTATCACCCGCAAAATTCGGGCGACTGGCAAAAAGGCACGAACGGTTATGAATCGCGTTACGGCAGTAAGAGCGCTTATAAACAGGCTTATCGTGATGCGTATCTGCAAGGTTATCGCGCAGGCTACAATCGAAATGACCGGAGTAACCGCCGCAACAATCGTCGCCGGGATTGGTAACAACTGAATTGTATTAAAACAGTAAAATTCAAAAAGCGCAGCCATTTCAAGGTTGCGCTTTTTTCATGATCAAACCTCCCCACCAATGATTTTTACCGGTGCCGAAGTTTCACCAATAAAAATTCGATGAAAGATAAATAACTACCTGTTTGAGTAGTGATTTT
>CADEFG010000432.1:0-2245 GCA_902826505.1 uncultured Acidobacteriota bacterium | reverse complement strand
CGGCTCAATTATGATAACTTCAAACGGCAAAAATGCCGGTTGCAAGGTCAGTTTAACATTATGGGTCAAAACGAATTTGATATAAATCAAAATGCCGTTCAGCCCGAGTTTCGTTCGTGTTTTAAATGCCGCTTCGAGGGAAACATCGAATCAGCGGTTTGCCCGCGTTGCGGCAAACGTTTATTTACCGCGACCAATGTTCGCTGGCGCGGTTTTTTTCTGGTTTTGATCGGTTTGTTTTTGACGGGTTTGATGGGCACGATTGCCGTTTTTGTTTACGGTTTGTTAATGGGCGCGATGAACAATCCCGATTCCGCCCGTAAAATTAACGACCAAACGCCAATGTTGCTTTTCATTTACGGAATTTTCGGACTCGTCATCGTGATCGGCATCACTTCAATGCTGATGGGCATCTGGCAGATAATCTTCGGCAAACGCAACCGGGTTTTAATTTGGATATTTTTCGGATTGATTATTCTGACTGTTTTTGTCGGAGCGATTTTTCGAGGCTGGTCAAACTAATTTTTTTGAGCAATTTTATAAAACTTTATGAAAAAGGCACTAATATTTGTTGTTTTATGTTTCGCGGCTGTTTCGTCGTTCGGACAAAATTCGCTCCGATCAGCTTATAAAATCCGCGCTAAAGGATTTTCGCTGGTTGTCACTTTTCAGGGCAAAGCGCATCAACTGGCAACCAATTCCGAGCAGATCGACGCGGCGAAAATTACGGATACGGATATTTTATTCGCCAAACGCAAGGACGGATTTACATATCTGGTCGTCAACGTCAGCGGCTGGTCGCGCGAAAAACAGAACGACCGGCAATGCGGTGCGGGCATCGAATCGAATCTTTTGTGGATCAAGCTCGATGCGGCATGGAAAATCGCGGCACTTAAATCGGTGAATTATGAATCGTGCTGGCAGACGATCGATGCGGGCGACGGTTACAAAATCGACGGAAATTCACTAAATATCGAATTTGACAACTTTCGCGACGACGTTCACACAAAGATGTCCTATAATGCCGAACAGCCAGAAAAAGGTTTTCTGGTCGAAGAAACAAAGCTCAAGGAAAATTAAACAAGGAAAATCAAACAATGGAAAAATGGTTCCGAATCGCGCTGTTTGCGACCGCCGCGATGAATCTTCTCGGCGCGTTTGCCTTTGTTCCGGCAAATCCCGCGGGGCGCGAACAGTTCGGTTTTCCCGAAGCGCATCCGCTTTATTTATGGATTCTTGCCGCGTGGATTTTCGCGTTCGGTCTTTGTTATTTGTGGATGGCAATAAAACAGCGCCGCGAATGGCTTTTTATCGCGATCGGCGCGATCGGCAAACTTTCGTTCTTCGGAATTTTGCTGATCCTCGCAATCACGGGCGAACTTCCCATGCGCGCCGTGCTCGGCGGTTTCGGCGATTTTATTTTCGGAATTCTTTTTGTTGTCTGGCTGACGCGAAATTATGAAAATAAAAACGGCTGATTTCGGTTTAAAAACAGCCATTCGTTTCAAAATTTTCTAGTTTTTGCAATATTTCGAATGCAAAACGCGTTTCGTCTTCGCTCGCCATTTGCCGGTGACGCGCCGTTTGGATTTGCTCTTAAACACAAAAGCCACCTGCGCGAAAACGTTTGCGGCACTAAAAATAACAGCAAAATCATCAATATTTTTTATCCTCGCGATCCCAATTAAACTAAAAAATTGTCCGATCACAAGTTTTTTTTTCAATCTTCTTAAAAATAAGTTAAAATAGCCAAAGCCAGACAGAATATTAACTATTTTTTGCATCAAAACAGCAACTCTTTTTTAAGGAGATTTATGGAAAATTTTACAAATACATTTGGAAATTCGGCGGCTGATGCCGCACCGCTCGAAAGAGCGCGGTTTATCCGAAAAACTTATTCGCATCTGGCAATGGCGATTTTGGCATTTATCGGTCTGGAATTTTATTTATTCAATTCCGGTTTAGCCGACACGATCGCCGCGACCATGCTCGGCGGACGTTTTTCGTGGCTGATCGTTCTCGGCGGATTTATGGGCGTTTCGATGGTTGCCAATTGGTGGGCGAATTCGCAGTCGTCATCCGTCATGCAGTATCTCGGACTCGGGCTGTATGTCGTCGCGGAAGCGATAATTTTCGTGCCTTTGCTGTTTATCGTCGCCAATTACGCGGGCGGCGGCGAGGTCATTCTGAAAGCCGGCATCGTTTCGCTCGGATTGTTTCTGGGCATTACCTGGGTGGCTTTTCT
>CADEFG010000431.1 GCA_902826505.1 uncultured Acidobacteriota bacterium | reverse complement strand
AAGTCAGTGAAATAAAGATCGTTATAAAAATTAATTTCTTCATTGTTTTATGTGTTTTTTGAACCAGCCGATCGCACGCGCGTCGCGGTCTTTTTGATTTTTGGATAAAACGTGATTGTCGCCCGAATAGATCAGCAGCTCGTAATTTTTACCGAGTTTTTGTAAAACTTGCGCGAAATTTAATGTTTGCAGCGGATCGACCGATTTATCCGCGCCGCCGTGCATCAGCAAAAGCGGCGTGTTTATTTTGTCTGCCCAGGCAATCGCCGAACGGGTTTTGACGATTTCGTTTTTTTTTGCCTCGAAATCCGCCCAGATAGTTTTTATCAGCGGTTCGTATAGTTTCGGATTGGCATTGATCAGCGAATCGAAATCGGTAAATCCGCCATAGGTCGCCGCCGCGTTAACCGGAAAACCGTTTCTGAGCGCCTGAAAGGTCATCATGCCGCCGCGCGATTCGCCGTAGAGAAACAAGTTTTTCAGATCGACAAATTCCAACGATTTGGCGAGCGGAAGAATGTTCATCAGATCGTCCATATCCGCTCCGCCGACTTCATCCTTGCCGCCGGCGCCGTCGCTGGCTCGATATAAAGGCGCGATCACTACAAAACCTGCGAGCGCGAGGCGATGAAAAAATGGCACGAGTTCGTAACCGATATTGCCCCGGATATAACCGCCGCGATTAAAAATTATCGCCGGATATTTTTTGCTTCCGGTCTCTTTCGGCTTGTAAAGATAGGCGACGACCGGCAAGTCGTCGCTTGAATATTTGAGCCGCTGCATCTCAAAAAGAGGATCATTGACCGCCGTTTCATACTCCTGTTTTGAAAGGATTTTTTCAAGACCCTCAACTTTCTCAAACGGCGCAAATCGATATTGTTCTCGTTCGAGAATTTTCCCGTCATCCGCCGTTTGGGCAGGTAAAACTTGCGCTCCAAAAAGATTCACCGCTAAAAAAAAAATCGTTAAGATGTGATTTTTCTTCATATTTTTTAGCTTTGTGCTTTTGGCAAACGTGCTAAAAGCGTTTGAAAACGCGCATCCGTGCGAAGCGGCGCCAGATCGGTGTCGGTTTCAAACGTCTGCCGGTTGTTGTAACCTTCGTCAATCGTTTTATTCAACATTTCGAAAGCCTTGTCGTTTTGTTTCAGCCGAACATACGCGCAAGCCATATTGTAATAAGCTAAACCGCGCGTGTTCGCGCCCGGCGGAATTCCGGCTTCAAAGGCTTTTTCGTAAGTTTTTATCGCCTCTTAGTTTTTACCCGAAGCCATTTGGACATAAGCGAGCAAGCCGTATAAAAGACTGCTCCGAAAACCCATTTCGATCGCTCTCGAAATATTCGTTGCCGCTTCTTCAAAACGTTTTTTACAAATATAATCTCTTCCTATATCGCTGTAGAGCGCCGGTTGATTCGGATCGAGTTTGATCGCTTTTTCAAAAACCGGCAAGGCTTCGTCAAAACGGTTTTGTGCCAGCAAAGTACGGGCGATTCCGCTATAGATCTCAGCCCGATTCGGTGCTATCTTCGATGCTTTTTCATAAGTCAAAATCGCTTCATCATAGCGCTGTAATTGTTGAAGCATCCGTCCGTATTGAATTTGGGCGTCGGCATCGTTCGGATTTTCGGCAATATATTTACTTAAAAGTTCGGCTGATTTTTGCGGATTATTAGCGTAAATAGCGGCGACGATCGCGCGCGTTTCCGATTTTTTCCAGTCCGGCTGCGGCACCGCTTCGAGATGCGATTTCCAGAAAGCGATCGTCTGCTGAATGATCCGGCGCGATTCGTCCGAGTCTTCAAAAGCGTCGAACGCGTGCGGCATCCGGCTCGCGTACATCAATGTCCACGGCGCTTTGGCTTCCATCACACGCTGCCACAGCGTTGCTATTTGTTGTCCCATGCGCGGCGCGTCCGATTCGGCAAGAATAAATAAAACCGGCAGATCGGTGCGCAATTTAGCGCTCGTATCGGGCGCGCCGCCGTAATACAAAACCGCCGCTTTGACGTTCGGCGCGCTGGTATCGGCGAGCAAAAAACGGCTCGTCTGCGTGACGTTTGCCGATGCCGCATAAATTCCGAGGCGCGTTCCGTCGATGCCATGGTTTGCGCCGTCGCGGGCGAGAAATTCAAAGAGCGTGCGAAGATTTTCCTGAATCCGCTCGCCGTCGGCTTCCATCGAAATGCCGACCATGCCGTGCGCCGCGACGAGCCGCGGAAACGTTTTGTAAATCTCCCAGTTCTTGATCTTATCGCCGGGACGATCGCCGATCGCATTGAGGAAAACGATCGCCGGAAGTTTGTCGCTCGTCTTGGCATCGGGCGGTGAATAAATGTCGATTTTCAAATTGCCCGCATACGGCACGTCCGGTTTGACACGCACGTTTTTGGTCGCCGGAATATCATAAACCACGCCCCAACGCGTCGGGTCGAGCGGCGAACGTTCTACGTTTTGTGCCGCTAAGTTTAACGAAAATATAAAAATCAAGCCGAATAATGTAAATTTTTTCATAAATAAATCTCCTCTTACAAATGATATTTGAACCAAACTGCAAGAATTTCCGGCAACTCGGGAATTTCGTCCAAAATATCGGTCGCGTGTTTATTGCCCGCGACTTCCATCGTTTGCGCCGTTTTACTTTTCTGGCGCAGCGCGGAAAAGAAATCCTTTAAAGTCCGGGCGCGTTCGTCAGCCGATTTGATAAAAAGCCAGGCGGCGCGGCTTTCGTCGATCGCCTTGATCGATTCTTCGCTGAACGAACCGGGCGAAAGCGCGACATATGCTTTTCCATACCCGTTTTTTCGCGCCGAAATTGCCATTTCTTCACCGCTGTAACTTGCGCCGACGAAGCCGATGCGGGCGGCGTCAATTCTTTTCAGCGTTTTTAAATATCGGGTGACGGCAAAAATATCCTGGTCATTATCGTTCAAAACTTCGGGTGGATTTTCCTGAAAAGGAACAAACTTGCCTTTGTTGATACTTTCGCCGTGCCCGCGTAGATCGATCCGCAGGGAAGCGATGCCGTTAACTGCCAGATGATTCGCCAGTTTTTCATAAACTTTTCGATCGCCATTTGCTTTATTGAGCAAAATTACGGCGGGAACAGGGTTTTTAGATTTCGGCATCTGCAGATCGCCGACCAATTTCCAACCGTCATTTTCAATCACGACGCGCGTTGTTTGGGGATCGGCAAAAATTGCGGAATAGCCGCATAGAATAACCGCGGCAAGACCGAAAATATTCAATAAATTACGAATGTAAATCGCTTTTGCCATAATTCGAATCCTTATTTTTCGGCTTCCAGCACGATGTCGAACACGGCGGTTTCATATTCTTTGCCGTTGATGGATTTTTTGACAATCGGCACCGCCAGCGACGCGTGAAAAAGCCGGTCAACGTCTTGTTTGGCGTCGCCTTTGAAAAACATTTCGCTCACTAATTGCTTATGTTTGGCGGCGGTCGCAATAAAATGAATATGCGGCGCACGCCAGAAATTGGGACCTGGCGCGTAGGGAATCGGATGAACGGTTTCAAATTCGAACGCGCCCGATTCGTCTGCCGTGAGCCGCGTGCGGTTTTTGAAATCGCCGTTCCCGGCGGAATAATCAGCCGTTTGGTTATCAACCTGCCACAAATCGAGCGCGGCGTTCGGCAAAGGTTTTTTTGTCTCGAACGACCAAACGCGCCCGCTGACGACCAAAACCGTGCCCGGCTCGAAGGGCGGCGTGAGCTTCGCCCGATACGGCGCGCCGCTGCGATAAAACGGACCGATATCGCGCGCAACCGTCGGCTTCAAATCGTCCAAACCGGCGCCGGAAACTTCGCTAAAAATCGTTTCTGCCTCCGCCGCATCCAAACTGCGCGGCGTCGGTCGCGCGTCGGAGCGTAAGATAAAGCTTGACGCGCCGACCATCGCTAAACCAAAACCTGTCTGCTGTAAAAAATCTCTCCGTTTCATAATTTCAATACCTCAAGTTTTATGAATGTCTCGGCAGTCTTCCAAGCGCATCTTGCGCGGCTTGCAGATAGATCGGGTTCGGATTAAGGGCATATTCGCCGACGCACGCTTCGGTAAATTTGATCGCGTGTTCCTCGTTTGAAGTGACGGCTTGTTCGATCAAATCCGCGTGGTTTATTTTCGCCCCCGAAATTTGATTACTGGTTTCATTGCCCGCGATCGAATAAATTGCCGCCGCCGCCTGCCAACCGTAGCGGAGCATTTTTTCGGTCGTCGTTTTCGAAAGAAAGGGAACTAATGAGCGAATATTTGCCAACCCAGTAACGGCGTGGATCAACGCGATATTATTTTGCGGCGACACGTTTTTCGCGTAAATCGTCGCGAAGAGTTCAGTCAATTCGGTCAGTGTTTTTTCGGGTTTGCCCGACAGTTCAACGAAATCGATCGTTTCGCCAAAGGACGGAAAGCCGTCAAGCGCCTTCAATTGATTCATGATCGAACCGCGATTGCGTTTTTCGGCGGGCAGCAGCGGAACTTTTTGAATCGCGTCCGAAAGCGCAAGTTTTTGATTTTTAGCGCTTTTGGATTCCGGCAAAATCTGATAATAAGCCGCCCAGTAAGCCAACGCGTGGGCAAGCTCGGTTTGGCGCAGTTCGTTTTCGTTTCTGTGCAGACTCCGAACGGCGTGTCCGGTTCGGATCAGCCCGTGCGCGGCGGCGGCGGAAAGTCCCGGCGCGAGATTGTTCGCCCAGGTTTCGACCGTCATTTTCCAACCGTTTTCCTTGATTTCACGATTGAAAAAATCGATCCAGTCGGTTATTCGCGGTCCGTCGCCGAGGGCTTCTTTCCAAGCGGCTCTGGTCACGCTTTTGTATTTCGGCGGATAATCGGATGAAAACCTTTTCCGGTAGCTTTCGATA
>CADEFG010000430.1 GCA_902826505.1 uncultured Acidobacteriota bacterium | reverse complement strand
GCGCGAAAATTTCCCGCCTGAATCCACGTCCAGAGATGGTCAAGCACCGGTTTTTCGGCGTGCAGCGCACCGCCGTCAGCGACGAACGCGATATAAAACGCGACGATACACGAAATCGCAATCGTCCCGCACGCCACCACGCCGCTGAACAGTTCGTTCTTCAAACGCCCGCCGATCAGCCAATTAATGACAGCACCGGCGAGCGGCGCGAAAATTATTAGACTTAAAAGATTGTTTTCAGTCATTATCTTTAATGATTTCGCAGACAGCTCCAATTGCTGTTGCTTCCTTTACTAATTCTGCTGCCTGCTCAATACTCTCGGTTTAAATTATAAAAGTTTCGCCGTCTAGTAGAGCATCGGTTCTGTCTTTTGCTTCTTTGAGAGGCATTCTCTTTCGGAATAACTTGGTTAAAGAAATTTTCTCTAATCCATAACGCCAACCTTTAAACAAAACTTTCGGCATTTTTTATACTTCAAAAAATCAAATCTTCGTCTTCGTCCTCAATTTGAAAATCCTGACTTTCAATTTCCGCCCAAGTTTCCAAAACCGCTTCACCGACATTTTTTGCCTTCAAATTTGGCGCAACTTTTTCCTTCAATTCGGGAAACCGCAAAAGCAAAACCGCCAATTTCTTTATGAATTGCCGTTAGCTTTAGCTAACGGGGAAGTTTGACAACAGGCAAGTAGCTTGAGCCAAATTTCTGTAAAAGATAAAATCCTTATCGCTTTAGCACAATCTTGAGGCTCAAGCCCTGTTTTTTGATTTCATCTGTCCGTTGGCTAAAGCCAACGGCAATTCAAAACGCGTCGAACCGTCAAGCCCATAAAAATTAATTTTTCAAAATACTCGCGTCGTCAACGTCAACCGAAACGCGGTTGCGGAAAAACGCGATGATAATGCCTAAGCCCACAGCCGCTTCCGCCGCCGCGACGCTCATGACCATAAAGACAAAAAGCTGTCCGGTGACGTCCGAATAATAGCGCGAAAAGGCGACGAACGTCAGATTGACGGCATTGAGCATCAGCTCGATGCACATAAACATCCCGATCGCGTTGCGTTTGAAGATCACGCCGGTTGCGCCGATCGCGAATAAAATTCCTGAAAGTGCTAAATAACTTGCTAAACTCGGTTCCATTTTTTTAGTCCAGAGTCCAGAGTCGAGAGTCGAGAGTCAATTTACAAATGACAAATGACAAATGACAAAGGACGAAATTATTGTTCAAAATGCCGTTTTTCCGACTCGTTGTGAACGACCAGTTCAAGTTCGGGCTGGTTCAAACGGCGCACCAGAATGACGCCGCCGATGATCGCCATCAGCAGCAGCACACCGACGATTTCGACCGGCAGAAGATATTCGGTGTACATATTGGCACCGATGCTCAAGGTTTTGCCGACCGTTTCGTCCTGCGCGACCGTGTGTTTCGGGGTTTTGTTGACCGCGACGAAAACGAAGAAGGTCTGCGCGAGCAGCACGATTCCCAAAAATCCGCCGAGCGCATAGAGATAATTCAGCCTTCGATACGGTTTTTCTTCGTCCAAATTTAAAAGCATGATGACGAAAATAACCAAAACCATGATCGCGCCGGCGTAGATCAAAATCTGGACGGCGGCGATAAACGGCGCGGCGAGCGTCACGTAGATACACGACAGCGAAATAAAAACGCCGATCAGCGAAACCGCGCTATACAGCGGGTTGCGGTGATAAACCGTCGAAAGCGCACAGGCAATCGCGAATCCCGCGAAAACAAAAAATAATACAGTACCAGCCATTTTTTTTAAGGATGAGGGATTGAATGATGAAAGATGAGTTTCGGAAAGTTCTTAATTCTCCGCTCATCGCTCATCGCTCTCCGCTCAATCAATTAACATTCAAAAAATAAACGATAATAATCGTCACAATCACATTCAAAAGCGCCAGCGGCAAAAGGAATTTCCAGCCGAAATTCATCAGTTGGTCAAAACGAAAACGCGGCAAAGTTCCGCGAATCCAGATATATAAAAACAGAAAAGCGCAAATCTTGCCGATAAATGCCAGATGACTGACCACGGCGTAGGGAATCGAACCGACCTCGAAAATATGCGACAAACCCGGAACATACCAACCGCCGAGGAAAAGCGTCACGCACATCACCGAAACGGTGAACATATTGACGTATTCCGCCATAAAAAAGAGCGCAAATTTCAAGGCGGAATATTCCGTGTGAAAACCCGCGACCAGCTCGGTTTCGGCTTCCGGCAAATCGAACGGCACGCGGTTCGTTTCGGCAAACGCGGCGATCAGAAAGACGATAAACCCGATAAATTGCGGAATGATATACCATCTGAACGGCGATCTGATCTGCGCGAAAATAATCCCGTTCAGATCGAGCGTGCCGGCGAGCATCACAACCCCGATGACCGCCGCGCCCATCGCGAGCTCGTAGGAAATCATCTGCGCCGACGAACGAAGACCGCCCATCAAAGAATATTTATTGTTCGACGACCAGCCGGCGAGCGCGATCCCGTAAACGCCGACCGACGTAATGCCGAGCACGAACAAGACGCCGACATCGATCCGCGCGATCGTCAGCGGCATATTTTTCGCCTGTTCGGCAATCCACGCGGTCGCGTCGCCAAGATATGAAATGTCTTTGACGTATGGCACGAGCCAGCTTAACGGGTCGGTCAAATTCGGACCGAACGGATAAACGACCATCGGCAGCAGCGCGCAGGTCAAGGCAACGAGCGGCGCGAGAAAATAGATGAATTTCGTCGATTTGTCGGGAACCAGATCTTCTTTGAAAATAAACTTGAAAAGATCGGCGAACGGCTGCAATAGTCCCCAGGGACCAACGCGGTTCGGTCCGATCCGCCCTTGAATCCAGCCAAGCACTTTACGTTCCGCCAAAACGGTGTAGGCGACGATCATCAGCACCATCTGGAACGCGATCAAGACTCCGACGGTCCAAACGATGAACGGAAATGCAGTTTTTAATATTTCTGTCATAGTGAACTAAAATTAATAATCTACTTTCAAATTAACCCGGTCGCCAATTCCGACGCCTGCCGCATCGGCGATCTCGTCAACCCGCGAAGTTCCGTCCGCGTTAAACTGGACGAGCGGCGAAACGAGCAGATTTTCAGGTTTCGGATTGCCGTTCGCCAGTAGATGAAACTGCGCCGTTTTGCTCGTTAAAGTCGTCAATCGATGCAGTTTGTGACCGACTTTCGGCGTTTCTTCGATTTTGGTCGCTTCGTCCGAAAGCTTTTCGACGTTTGATTTGAGCGTGTCCAATTCTTTGGATAAATCTTTCTTCGCCGAAATCGCGTGTTTGACCTGCACCGGACTCGATTCGTCTTTCAAATGCGGATAACGCAAACCTTCATAAGATTGAACGGCGTCGGCAATCGCCTTGAAAACCATCGTCGCCGAAAAGTTGTAGCCAAAATCCGCGCCCATTTCGCGCGCGATCAGGCTCGTGATGATCCAGTCCGATTTCGCCTGATAGATCGGGTCGATCGCCTGCCGGACGCGCTGGACAAAACCCATATTGTTCGTATAGGTTCCGTCGATCTCGGCAAAGCTCGCCGCCGGCAGAACAACGTCCGCGTAAGCGGTCGTCGCCGTTTCAAAAAGTTCCTGCACGACGACAAAATCTTTGTTCGCCAAAAGCTCGACGTCCGCTTCCTGTAAACTTCCGCCGATCAGCAGCGCTTTCGAGTTTTTCAAAACTTCGCCGAGCGATTTTTTGCCCGCCATCAGATCGTTCGCGCCGACCGAATTGTTATGACGCGGCAGCGGATGAAACAAAACTTTGCCGCTTGTGCCCGCCAAAATACCAGCCGAATTTGCTAAAACAGCTTGCGCTTGCGGCGAAAGATCGCCGCCGAACATGACGACCAGATCGCCTTCGGTTTCGCCGATCGTTTTTCGCAAAGCCTCGAAATCGTCTTTTTTAACACCGAGTTTTTTCGCCGCATCTTTGTCGTTTTTCTTGTCGGCTAATGTTAAAACAAAAGCATCGTAGGAATCCGGGTTGACGTGGATAAACTGCGCTGCCTGCGCCGCCAGACGAATCGGCACACTGTTGACGACGATCAATTTCGCGCCGCCGTTGCGCACTGCCTGACGAATCTGTTTCGCCGTAAACGATTGTTCTTCTTCGGGTTCACCGCCGATCAGAAGAATCGTGCGGGCATTGCGGATTTCCTTGTGCGTCGCGAGCGGCGCGGACAAATTATCGAAGAACGGAGCTAAATCATACGAATCGGAAACCGCGTAATTATCTGAGCCGACAACTTCCGCGGCAAATCTTTTAAGCGTAAAGATCGCTTCGTTCGTCAGACGCGGGCTGGCGACGACGCCGACGTTTTTTCCGCTTTCTTTTAATTTCTGCGCGACAAATGCAATCGCGTCGTTCCAGGTCGCCGGAATCAGTTTCCCGCCTTTTTTATAGCGGATCAAAGGGATTTTAAGCCGGTCGGGATGATTGATAAAACCGTGCCCGAAACGCGCTTTGACATCTAAGAATTCGCCGTTCAAACCGTTTACATAACGGTCGCGGGCGACGATCCGATGAACAAGTCCGCCGCGCGAACCGATCGAAATCTGCATTCCGTCCGAACCGTAAACGTCGGTCGTGATCGTTTGATCGAGCTCCCACGGACGCGTTTCGTGACGATATGTGCCGTCGAGCAACGTGCCGGTCGGACAAACCTCGATGCAGTTGCCGCATTGCGAGCAATTGAGCCAGCCGCCGTAAGTTCCGATCACGGTATTGACGCCGCGATTTCCGGCTTCGATCGCATCTTCGCCCATCCATTCGTCGCAGACGCGCGTGCAGCGTTTGCACAAAATACAACGCTGCGGGTCGTTGGCAACGATCGGCGACAGATATTTTTCGGGCTGCGCGTTCTTCT
>CADEFG010000429.1 GCA_902826505.1 uncultured Acidobacteriota bacterium | reverse complement strand
GCCGTTTTCCCATGTCACGGCGCCGTTTGCGGCGATTTTGATAAATTTAAAATTTATCGTTTTGCCCGCCGGAACGCTGACGTTCAAGAACCAATTCGGATAATTCGGCGTCAGCAGCGGTCCGACCGCGCCGTCCCAGGTCGTGTTCCAATTGCTCAATTCGATCGTATCGCCCGTTAAGAATATGTAATCGCCCGGACTTGTCGGCGTGGCGTTATTGACCGTAAACGTCACGGGAATAAGCTTTGCCGCAAGCACCGTGAAATTGATTCCGTTCGAGACGGACGCGCCGCGCGTCACCGTCACGCTGTAATTTCCGTTCGTGACGTTCGGAACGGTGGCAACGATCTTTGTATCAGACCACGATTGAACAGTCGCGACGGTTGTTCCGAATTTGACCGTGCCGACGCCCGCGCCGAAATCCTTTCCGCCGATCGTCACTTTGACGCCTGATTGCGCGTTCGTCGGACCGAGCGAACCGATTTGCGGAATGGTCGCGTTCGGCGCGGTGTATTGCCAAACTGAAACCGTATTGGCACCGAGATTAAAGCTGACCGCCGGATTATTGCCGCCCGAACCCGAATTAACGGTCAATGACGAACCGTTGAGCGTGCCTGTCAGATAATCCGAATAAGTTCCGCCGGGCAGCGCGGTGTTTAAGCCTGAAATGTTGTAGGTCGATGCCGTGCTTTTGTTGATCGCGACCAATACGACGTTGTTGTAAAACTTGCGTTCATAGATGTAAACGTCGTTGTTCATCCAGCGCTGCTGGGTCGAACCGTAACCGAGCGCCGGATTGCTTTTTCGCAGATCGGAAAGTTTTTTGATCAATCCGTAAGCGGTCGTCGAAGTCGAAAATCCGGGCATCGCCGGTCGATTGTACGGATCGTCGCCGCCTGATGTATCGTTGTGCGCGTATTGTTCGGTGCCGTAATAAATGCAGGGAATTCCGCGAATCGTCTGGATAAAGGCAATTGCCTGATGCAGCCGATTGTTGTTGTTATTGACCGACAGAAAACGCTTCATATCGTGGTTGTCAATAAACGTGATCAAATCTTCTTTCCACGTAAAATTCGCGTTTTCTGCGGTGAGAACGGAATCAATTTCGGAAAAATTATTGCCGCTCGCAAAAACGTTGCGAATCGCCTGATTAAGCGGAAAATCGAGCAGGGAAATGCCGCTTTTGTTGGCGAATTTATACGAATCACGATAGAGCGGGTCGCCGGTCGAAGTTTGATACCATTCGCCGAACATAAAACTGTCTTTATTCGTGTTGATCGTATTTGCGAGACTGTATTGCCAGCCCCAACCGGCGTGTTTAACGGCATCGAACCGGAAACCGTCAACGCCGTGCGATTGCAGAAGGATCGCCGAATCTTTTAAATATTGATCAACCGTCGCGTTTTCCTGATTCAGATCCGCGAGATTGAAAAGCGAATAATACTGCACCTGATAACGGTCGTCCCAGTTCGAGATATTTCCGTTGTGATGAAAATACCCGTTCGTGTCGCTCACATAATTCCCGACAAACGCGCCGTTGTTATAAAACGCACCGAATTCGCCGTCGTTGTCCTGATTCGTGTGATTGGGCGCAAAATCAACGATGACCTTGATGCCGTTTGTGTGCGCCGATGCAACCATATTATCAAACGCCGTCCAGGCATTTGCCGCGTCGCCCGAATGTTCTTCGATGCGTTTGAAATCACGTCCCTGATAACCGTGATAGGGCGCGGTCGGTTGTCCTCCGAATGGGACGCTTAAGTTAAGATTATCGACCGGCGGCGAAATCCAGATCGCCGTCACGCCCATATTTTTTAAATAAGTCATTTTCGCTTGAATGCCCTGGAGATCGCCGCCCCAATACATTCGCCAGTTCGACTGCGTTGCATCGTAAAGCCCCGAACTCTGCGCCGGATTATCGTTGGCACTATTGCCGTTGTAAAAACGATCGGTAATGATCTGATAGATCGTTTCGCGTTTAAAATCAGCCGGTTTGACCGAAAACGAAAGAACCGCTACAAAACAAATCACTAGAAAAAGAGACACGGCTTTTTTCAGAATAATTTTCATGATAAATCTCCTTATTCCGCACAACTTCAGGTTGCGGGAGAAATAAATTGTTAATTTAAATTTTTTCTATCCAAGAAAGGGGATTGGATATTTGGAAAACAACTAGAAACTTTCGATGGTTTGCGATTATATAACGTGTTTTAGAAAAAAGCAAACTTAGTTTGTTCTCACAACAAACAATCTTTTAAGAATCTGAATTTTTTGATTTTATTGAGTGAAATTAAGTGATTTACAAATTTTTAAGCGTTGTCGGATGGTTTTTTCGTTTAACCATTGTCAGGCGATTGCCGCGTTCGTTATATTTTACTTCGTCCATAATATTGTAAATAAACAAAACGCCGCGACCGGAAGTTTTGAAAAGGTTTTGCGGGTCGAGCGGATCGGGAATTTCGGCGACGTTAAAACCGTCGCCTTCGTCTTCGATGGTAAATCGGGCTTCTTCGGGCGAAACGTCTGCGGTGATGCGAACGAGCTTGTTGGCATCGAATTTGTTGCCGTGTTTGACGGCGTTGACAAAGGCTTCATCAAGCGCCACAAACAGGTTTGAGGTTTCGGGATTTACGACCCCGACTTTTTCGACGCGCTTCATCAGATAATTCAGGATATTGTGCATCAAGCTAATGAGGCTCGGAACCTCAAATTCGATTTTTTCGTGCAGATCCTGAATCAATTCTTTTTTATCAACGCATTTTGCTTTGCAATCAAGCGTCGTTTCGAGACAGACCTTGAGTTCCTCTTCGGTGAAATTTTCGTTGTTATAGTTTGAAACGCAGATTTTGAAGGCTTTTATCAAACTGCGCGAACTTTCCGCTTCATCAGGCAAACATTCGGCACCATTTTCGCTTTCTTGAGCGATAAGCTGTTCGCCGTCGAGATCGGAAATCACCAGATCGAAATTCTCACCGTTGATCAAATCAACGGCGTCAGCGCGGTTTTCGATGATTTTGACGGAATGTCCGAGTTTCGTAAATTCTTTCGTTAAAAGGCTTGCCAAATCATCGTGGTCATCAACAATCAAGATTTTTTTCTTCATTTTCTTTCCCGATTTTTCCAGCCTTCCGCAGAGATTTACGCTAAAATAAATTTGTTTGTTGCATATCATAAACCAAACCGCCAAACTTTTGCTATTCGATGGAAGAAAAAATTCAACAAGTTTTTAAACACGCCGATCTATCGGAATATTCCCTGAAACAAAGATTGTTGATCCGGCTTGCCGATTGGACATTTTTTCTGCTCATAAAATCGATCGGCAAAACAGTTAAATTTGAAGTTGCCGGGGCGGAAAATCTTGAATCCATAGAAAAAGCGGAAAAACTGCCGATTTTCTGTTTTTGGCATGACCGGATTTTTCTCAGCGTCTATTTCCTTCGCAACCGTCGGCTTGCCGCGATTACTTCGCAGAGCTTTGACGGCGAATACATCGCCCGGTTTCTCCAAAGATTTGGTTACGGCGCGGTGCGTGGTTCTTCGACACGCGGGGGCGTCGGCGCTTTGATCGAGATGATTCGCCTGATGAAAAAAGGGCTGGCGATGGCTTTTGCGATCGATGGTCCAAAAGGTCCGCGTTACATTGCCAAAGCGGGCGCTTGTCTTTTAGCAAAAAAGACCGGCAATCCGCTTTTGCCGTTTTCGATTGAAACTTCAAAGTTCTGGACCATCAACAGTTGGGACAAATTACAGATTCCAGTGCCTTTTAGCCGGGTGCGTTTTTGCTACGGGGCACCGATCTATGTCGCAAAAGATGCGAGTGATGAAGAAATCGGGAAAAAGCGCGACGAACTGCAAACCAAACTTGACGAATTGGTCGAACTTGGGAAACAATGGCGGGAAAGCATTAAATAACCCCTAAAATTTCCCCTTTGGTTCTGCCCCGAATTTCAACGGTTCAAAATCATTTTGAATCATTCGTTAAATTTCTTTCGCCTGATTCAGGCAGTTTTTAAGATTAGAAAAGGAGAATATAAGTTCTATGTTCGATTCGATTATTAAGGAAGTGCAGGAAAAGTTTAATTTGGGCGACAAAGCGGGAAGTTTGCTTGCTTCTTTGTTGGGTTTGATCGCCAATCCGGCGAACGGCGGTTTCGGCGGTTTCATTGACCGTTTCAAAGACGCAGGTTTGGGAAATTTGGCTGATTCGTGGATCACGACGGGCGATAATACGCCGATTTCCAGAGAACAACTCGAATCCGTGCTCGGCGAAGACACGATCGACGCCGTTGCCGAGCAATCGGGCGTTGATAAAGTGACGACGGCATCGGCACTCAGTTTGATGACACCGCACGTTGTTGACGCGCTCACGCCCGGCGGCGAAATTCCCGACGAAGCGGGTTTAATCTCAAAGATCAGCGGATTTTTGAAGAATTACGGTGGTGCGGTCGGCGTGGCGATTCTCGGCGGATTGGGAACAGCCGGAGCGTTTGCCGGCAGCGCGGCGGATAAGGTCGGCGATGCCGCCGGGGCAACTTTCGGAGCCGGCAAAGCCGTTGTCGGAAAAGGCGCGGATGTGATCGGCGAGGCGGCGGGCGCAACTTACGGAAAGGTTTCGAACGCGTTGGGCAATGTCGGCGACGCTTTCGACGGCGACGGCGACAGCGGTTCGGTTTTAAAGTGGCTGATTCCGCTTTTGATTCTCGGCTTATTAATAGTTTTAGGCTATTGGTTTTTCGGTAAATCAACTCCGGTCACGACTGTTCCGAACACACCTGCCAATAAAACCAATTCTAATGTCAATTCGATCGCCAAAACGGTTGATTCGAGCTTCAAGATCGAAGCCAAGGACGGCAAATATTTTGTTTCGGGGGTTGTTCCCGACCAGAAAACTCTTGATGAAATAAAGGAAA
>CADEFG010000428.1 GCA_902826505.1 uncultured Acidobacteriota bacterium | reverse complement strand
GAAGGTTTTGCGTCGGTGGCTTTTCATTCGTTTCCCGACACGCTTCGCTGGGACGCTTACAGCGGTGATTACGGACCGAATTTTTTCGGTCACACAATGAACAGCGCGACTTATGTAATAAAACATCCCGAATTCGGTTGGCAATCCTTTGGCGGAAATATCGAGGTTAGCGGCGCGCGTGTCAAAGTAATGCCGCTCGATTCAATGCGCAGCCGTGTTTATCTGGCGCCGCTCGGTTTATGGTTGACGCTCGATGCCGGGAAATTCGAATCGGTTGAAATCGATCAATCAACAAAAAAGATTTTGATCGGCTTTGCGCGCAAAACCTTCGAAACCCCGACCGCCCGGCTCCGAATCGAGCAACCCGCCCGCATAAACGGAATTGGCGTCATCAAACCGCAAAAAGAATTGGAAAAAGAACGCGGTGCATATTTAATTCCGCTTTCAAATATTTCAAAAAAGCTACAATTGAGTTTTAAATAAATGATGACGGAGAGAATTGAAAAATGAAACAAGACAAATATGACCTTGACCGCCGGACATTTTTACAAATTTCCGCGCCCGCCTTAATCGGACTGACTTTGCCGTTTTCAGTTTTTAACCGCACGAAAAACAATTCCGCCGATTTTCCAAAACAGGCTGAACCGTTTCCGCTTGAAGCCGTCCGTTTAAAACCCTCGGCTTTTTTGGACGCGGTCAATGCTAATTTGAATTATCTGCATAAGCTCGAACCTGACCGGCTGCTGCATAATTTCCGCAAACACGCGAAATTAAAACCAAAAGGCGAAGTTTACGGCGGCTGGGAAGGCGATACGATCGCCGGTCATACCCTCGGACATTATTTAACGGCTTGCGCACTAATCTATGCCCAAACCGGAGACAACGAATCCAAAAAACGCGTAGATTATATCGTCAAAGAATTAACCGAATGTCAGACGGCGGCGGGCGATGGTTATGTCGCGGGTTTTACGCGTAAAAAAGGCGACACGGTCGAAGACGGACGCGTTGTTTTCGAAGAACTTGCAAAAGGCGAAATTAGATCAGCCGGGTTTGATCTAAATGGCTGCTGGGTTCCGTTTTACAACTGGCATAAACTTTTTTCAGGGCTTTTCGAGGCGCAGACGCATTGCGGTAATCAGGAAGCGATCAAGGTAGCGGTAAATTTAGCGGGTTTTATCGACCGTGTTTTTGCCAAGCTCGACGACGACCAATTGCAAAAAGTCCTCAATTGCGAACACGGCGGAATCAACGAATCGTTCGCCGAACTGTTTGCGCGCACCAATGATCAACGGTGGCTCGCGCTCGCCGAACGGATTCGCCATCGGCGAACGCTCGATCCGATGTTTGCCGGTGAAGACAAACTTTCAAATCTGCATGCCAATACGCAAATCCCGAAAGTGATCGGGCTGGCGCGGCTTTTTGAATTGACGAAAAAACCGGAATACGCCGCCGCCGCCCGGTTTTTTTGGCAAACCGTCACGACAAAATATTCTTACGTGATCGGCGGAAATGCCGACCGCGAATATTTTCAAGCTCCGAATTCGATTTCCAAACATATCACCGAGCAAACCTGCGAATCGTGCAACACCTATAATATGCTGAAGTTGACCCGGCATCTTTTCGGGTGGAATCCGCAAGCCGCGTATTTCGATTATTACGAACGCGCGCATTTTAATCACATTCTCGCGCATCAAAATCCCCGGACGGGAATGTTTGCTTATATGATTCCGCTGATGTCGGGCAGGGCGCGGGAATTTTCGACGGAATTTAACGATTTTTGGTGCTGCGTCGGTTCGGGAATCGAAAGCCATTCAAAACACGGCGAATCGATCTACTGGCACAACGAAAATCACCTGATCGTAAATTTGTTTATTCCGTCAACGCTTGATTGGAGCGCGAAGGGCGCGAAATTTGATTTGACGACCGGCTATCCGAAATCGGAAGAAATCAAATTTTCGGTCGCGCAAATCAACAAACCATCCGAATTTTCCGTTTCGCTGCGAATTCCAACGTGGTGCGAAAATGCGACGCTCAAGATAAATGGCAAACCGACCAAAATAATCAATCAGAACGGTTACGCAACCGTCAAACGCAAATGGAAAAAAAGCGATAATTTGACGCTTATTTTGCCGATGAAACCGCGTTTGGAAGCGACGCCCGATGATGAAAAGGTCGTCGCACTGCTCAATGGACCGCTCGTTCTGGCAGCGGATCTGGGTGCGGCTGATAAACCGTTTGAAGGATTGGCGCCGGCGCTTGTCGGAACGGATCTGATCGCCGCATTAATGCCGGTCGCAACCGAACCGGGAACTTTTCGAACAAAGGGAACCGGACGACCGACCGATCTTGCATTCAAGCCTTTTTATTCGCAATGGGAACGCCGAACGTCTGTTTATTTTCAGAGATTTACTGATAGTCAATGGGCACGGCAGCAGATCGTTTTCGCCGCCGAACAAGAAAGGCTCAAAGAATTGCAAAAGCGGACGGTTGATGTCATGCATTTGGGGGAAATGCAGCCCGAACGCGACCACGCGCTGGTTTCAAAGATCTCATATCCGGTTGCCTATCGCGGACGCAACGGTCGCGATGCCCGAACGGGCGGCTATTTTGAATTTTCAATGAAAGTCGCCGATGAACCGTTGATTCTTCGCGCAACTTATTGGGGAGCCGAAAGAAAACGGACGTTTTACATCCTGATCGACGGAAAAAGAATCGCTGCCGAAACGCTCGATGCCGAAAAACCGGGCGAATTTATTGACCGCGATTATCCGATCCCGGCGGAATTGATCAAAGGCAAAACGGCGGTCGTCGTTCGTTTTGAACCCGAACCCGGACAAACCGCCGGTCCGGTTTTCGGTTGCCGGATTTTTAGGGTTAAATAGTTTTGTAGTGAATTGCGATGAAAGAACCGAAAAAAAACAACTTCAAAATGGTCGATGTTCACGATGTTCGGGACATCAATCAAACGATCTTTCTTCACCTGATCCGCGAAAGACAACCAATTTCCCGAGCGGATATCGCCAAATATACGGGTTTGCGCGCCGGGACGGTTTCGGCGATCGTTAACCGTTTGATCAAAAATAATTTTGTCTATGAAGGGACGGAAGGTCCTTCGAGCGGCGGCAGACCGCCCAAACATCTTTTTATCAATGCCGAAAGTTTTTACGTGCTGGCAGTCGACATCGGCGTTTCGGATTCGGTTTTTGCCGTCAGCGATTTTAACGGAAGAATCATTCAACAAAAATCTCTGCTGACCGAAGGAACACCCGAACAATTCCTGAATAAACTTGCCGATGAAATCGAAAAACTCATTCAAACACAATATTCGCGTGCAAAATTCGGCGCGATCGGGGTCAGCGTTCCCGGTTTGATTGATCGGGAAACCGGAACGGTCGAAATTTCACCGAATTTGGAATGGAAAAATGTGCCGCTTCGCCAGATCTTGATGAGCCGCCTGAATTTGCCGGTATTTATCGAAAATGACGCCAATGCAGCGGCTTTTTCCGAACTTTGGTATGGACCGCTCAACGAGGCGAGTGTCCGGACACTGCTTTTCATACTGGTCGTCGAAGGTCTCGGAACGGGTTTGATCATCAACGGCGAGCTGCATGTCGGTTCTCGTCTGGGTTTGGGCGGTTTCGGACATATGAGCATCGACCCGAACGGCGAGCTTTGTTCTTGCGGACGACGCGGTTGTTGGGAAACCTTCGCCTCCGAACGCGCGACAGTCGAAAGATTTCACCGCGTGACGGCAAAACAGGGCGTTCCGATAGTCAATTTGAACGATCTGATCACGCTGGCTAATAAAGACGATGAAATGGCGCTCCAATCTATAAAAATAACCGCCGAATATCTCGGCGAGGGAATCAGCAATCTGGTTCACGGGCTTTATCCAGAAACGGTCGTCATCGGCGGGAACATCACCGCCGCCTGGTCTTTGATCGAACCGATCATCAAACAAAGAATTCACAGCCGCTATATCGTCTCGCCCCAAAAAATTGTCATTCGCCCGGCAAGCGTGCAGCGTCCGAGCCTTTTCGGGGCAATCCCGATCGCTTTGCAAAACTGTTTTCAAACGCCGCTCCAATTAAACAAAAATCCTTACAAATCGCGGGCAAAAATTTAATTTTAAAATATTTGTCCGAAATTTAGTTGACACCTTGAAATTAACTGTGATAAAAATACTTTATCTTTAGCGAAGAGAAAGTATTTTCAACGCGATAAAAAATTAAATTTATTACTTTTGTGGTAAGAATTGTCAAAGAAATTCTCCCAAGTCCTTTGATGCAGAAAGAGCTGCCGTTTTGGGTGATTTTGCCGGAGAACTACGATGATTCGGCGGAACAATATCCGGTTCTTTATTTGTTACACGGACTTTTGGGAAGCTGTGAAAACTGGCTGGAACTAACCGATCTAAAAAACTATTTGGCTCACAAAAAAATGATTGTCGTATTGCCGGAAGGCGAGAATAGCTGGTATTCAGATAGCGCGACGATCGAAAATAATAAGTTTGAAAGTTCGTTTATCACAGAATTGATTCCGGCAGTCGAAAAAAAATTCAGAGTTTTGAAAACTAAAGAAAAGCGAGCCGTGGCGGGACTTTCGATGGGCGGTTACGGAGCTTTGAAATTTGGTTTAAAATATCCTGAGCTATTTATTTTTGCGGGTTCAACGAGCGGAGCATTTGACGCCCCAAACCGTTTGACAATGCAAGACGGATTCGGTGCAGATGAATTAAATCTAACAATTTGGGAAGTTTTTGGCGAAGCTGGAACCCAAACTAGAGTAGATAATGATATTTTCAAAATTGTCGAAAATTATCCGAAAGAAAAAGTTAATTCATTGCCGTATTTCTATCTTGATTGTGGAGTTGAAGATGGATTATTGCCAGTCAATCTAGATTTTGCAAAATTATTCCAAGATAAA
>CADEFG010000427.1 GCA_902826505.1 uncultured Acidobacteriota bacterium | reverse complement strand
GTTGCCAATTGTGTTAAATACCTGCAAGACGGACGTGCCGAAGGTGTCGGCGGTCCGATTGAAACTCTTGGAGAAACTTTGCAGGCGCAGGCAATTGCCATCGTGATGAGTTCGACCTTCGGAGTCGGCGGCAGTGCGTTTCGCACCGTCAATGACCGCGAAATGTATGTCGATACGGTTGCTTTTCCCGGTTACAAACGCGAAATCTTTAACAAGGTCGGATTTTTCAATGAAGAACTCGTCCGCAATCAAGACGACGAATTTAACTATCGGATCCGCAAACTCGGTGGCAAGATTTTGCTTGCTCCCGATATTCGTTCGCGATATTTCAGCCGCAGCACTTTTAAATCTTTGTGGCGCCAATATTTTCAATACGGTTATTGGAAAATACGTGTCCTTCAGCTCCATCCCAAACAAATGAGTCTGCGTCAATTTGTTCCGGTAGCTTTTGTCTCAACGATCATTTTCTTTTCTTTTTTAAGCATTTTTCTGGCGGTCGGAAAATGGGTTTTGCTGGTTATTCTGGGTCTTTACTTTTTGGCGAGCTTCGCCGCGACGATCAAAACCGCCAAGCGAATCGCGCTCACGGGTCTGCCTTTGGTTTTTCTCAGTTTTCCGATCTTACATATATCTTATGGATGCGGATTTGCCGTCGGATTACTTGCATTTTGGCGAAAATGGCGGGAAAGCAAACCCGGCGTTGTCGGTAATCATACATTTCAATCGTAATTTTTACTTTCAAAATTGCTCATCTTGTTTACAACCTCTATTTTATAAATTTAGATGAATAGCAAACTGAAAATCTATACCGATGTTTCAAAATTGGAGCAAAGCGACCTCAAAAACTTAAATCCGATACTTTCATCCTATTTGAGCAAATTTGGTCTAAATGGAAGTTTTGAAGATAAGACCAATGCCGCCCGACCTTTTACTTTAACCTCCGATGCCGCCGAATCCGATTGGTTCGTTCTTCCAATGTATTGGTCGTATTATTTATGGAATGACAAAGCCAAGTTGAGCGAAGCGATTGAGCTCGCCAAACTTGCCCGCCAACACCAAAAGCAGATCATAGTTTGGTATAAGGGCGATCTTGTCCCGATCGTTCCCTTTGAAAACGCGATCGTCTTTTTGCCCGGAATGCTGAGGTCGAAACCGAAGCAAAATCAACGCGCCTGTCCCGTTTTTGTTGCTGATCCGGCACCAACTTTTGCTCAGAACAAAGTTTTATATCGCGATAAAAATGACAAACCGTCGATCGGATTTTGCGGTTATGCCTCAATCAATACGATCAAAACACTGTGGTCAATCTTTAAGGGCATTCAACTCAATGTTTCAAGCCGGATCGGTAAATACGATTATGAAGGCGTTCCGATCGTTCCCGCGACACTGACCCGCGCCCGCGCTTTGGACTTGCTGTCGCGTCATTCGCGTGTCGAAACCCGTTTCATCATCCGTGATAAATATTTTGGCAACAAAACTCAAAACAATGCCTCGAAAACAGACGATGCCTCGCACATTTTTTATTCAAATATCTACGACAATGACTACACACTTTGCCTGCGCGGCTACGGAAACTGGTCATACCGCTTTTACGAAACTATAGCCTGCGGGCGAATTCCGGTTTTTATTGATACCGACTGCGTGCTTCCGCTAGCCTCAATCATCGACTGGAAAAAATATTGCGTCTGGATCGATCAATCGGAATTAAAATATATCGGAGAAAAAATAGTTGATTTTCATTCGTCGCTCTCACCCGCCGATTTTATTGATCTGCAAATCGCCTGCCGTCAATTGTGGGAAGAGCATCTGACGATTGAGGGATTTATGGATCATTTTCAAGAATATTTATGAGACTTTTGTCTTACTTTAAGTTGCATAAATTAAAAAACACCCATTTCAAATCATTTTTCACCGATCACAATCTCATCAATTTTGAAACCTCTCGAAAAATCTCTCTCGCAATCATAATCATCAGTTCCTTTCTGATTTTTCTTTCAATAATTCCGCTTGCCGCTCAGGAAGTCTGGAATGAAGCCATCCTTGTCGCGGTTATTTTTGTTTTAAGCGTCATCAACATTTGGATAAATAGATTGGAAATCGAAAATCGGCAACTTTTGACGCCGATTTTTATCCTTGCCGGTTATTCATTTCTGCAAGGCTTGGCAACCATTTTATTTCCGGTTTATTCCGCCGTTTTTCCTGTAAGTTTTGATCCGACGGCGAGCCTTTGGAGCGGTTTTAAGATTTTTGCCGTCGCGCTTTTTCTCGGTCTTTTGTTAAGATCTTCCCATAAACAGGTCAAGTTTCTGTCGTGGGGTCTGGTCATTACAGGCAATTTTTTTGCCGTTTTCGGGATTGCCAGATTCCTTCTGCAACCGGCTTTCGAAGGTCTCTTCGAAAATATGATTTCTTCACGGCTGACTACCGGAATCGGGTTCGGAACATATTTCAATCAAAATCATTTTGCCTACCTGATGCTGATGGTTTTCGGTCTAAATATCTGTTTGTTCTGGTATGGAAAATTATCTACAGGCGTCAGATTTTTTTTGTTAACGGCGAGTTTGCTGACGTGGACGGCTTTGGTGCTGACCGGCTCGCGCGGCGGAATCACCGGTTCTTTTGTGGAAATCGCCGTTTTGATCTTTCTGCCTGTCATAATGCGCACCGCAGATAAGCACAAAAACCGAAAAAAATCTTTTCAGCTAAAACTTGAACGGGTCGGGAAACCATTGGCGATTCTGGGAATTATTTTCGGTTTATTGATAGTCGGAATCGTTCTTATCGGACAAGATCGGGTCGTCGAGCGGTTTGAAGATATTCCGCAACAAATCGGCGGGATCACCAATGCCGCGACCTTTCGAAGAACCGACGTGTGGCAGGCGGCGTTGCTGATTATCAAAGATTTTCCGTTGTTTGGAATCGGCTTTGGCGGTTTTCAGATTGCCGTTTCGCAATATATTGAGATTTCCGGTCAGCTTGTTCCTAAACAAGCGCATAACGATTATCTGGAATTGGCGGCAAGCGGCGGAATTGTCGCGGTGGCTTTGGCAATTTGGTTTCTGTTTCGTTTTTTTTCGCTGGTCAGGAAAAGATTTGCCGAATCGCCCGACCCGTTTTCGGGCGCGGTGCGTGCCGGCGCAATTTGCGGCATAATGGGTGCGGCGTTCCATAATTTCTTTGATTTTGGTTTGCAAATTATGGCAAATCTTTTGTTTTTTGCCGCTTTGCTTTTTGTCGCGGTTCATAAACCGCCAAAGCAAAACAAATCGGATACGGATTCTTTCACGAAAACCAAAAATATTTTTTTTAATCTCTCTTTTTCGCTACTCAGTTTAAGCTTTGCCTTTTCAGCCGCGTTTTTCGGTTACGGTCGCTACCAAATTGAACAAACAAAAATTGCTCCAAACATCGAGTTTGCCGAAGACAAATTGTATAAAATTCCCTTTGATGCCGATTATTACGAAACAAAAGCCATTGCATATGAAAATTACGGGAATTTTGAAGCAGCGGCATACGAATTGAAAAAAGCGGTTGCGTATCGTCCGAAAGATTACAATTTATGGATCAAATCCGGTCAGTTCGAAGAATTGCAAAATCACAAAACGGAAGCCGAAACCGCTTTTCGACGAGCGATCGAGCTTGCGCCAAATTACGGCAAACCATATCTTTATTACGGAAATTTTCTTGTAAAAACCGATCGAAAGAACGAAGGCTTTATCGAACTTCGCACCGCATCACGTCGCAATCCTCAATATTTCGAGGAAGTTGTCGCACTTTTTATGACTGAAAAAGCCGGAAATGCCGGCGAAGCATTCAAATTGCTGGAGCCACTTGAGGTAAATGAAAAAGAAAAGCTAGCGTCATTTTTGTTTGAAAAAGGCGAATTTGGGGCGGTGACACAGTTGGCTTGCCGCAAAACAGATTTGTCCGAACCAACCCGCGAAAGACTGTTCAGACAATTGCTGGAGAAACAACGCTATTATTTTGCCGACCGAATTTATAGACAAAACTGCACTTCGGAAGAGATCAAGAGCGAAATCGAAGATGGCGGTTTTGACGATACAAACATCAGGGAAGCAACCGGTTTCGGCTGGCGGATCGATCCTTCATCAAGTAACACAATTGTCTCATTTGACGAAGGAAGCATGGCAAAAGGTCAAAGTTTGAGATTTAATTTTAACGGGCAGGAAAATTCATTTGCATTGCTTTCACAGCTCGTTATTGTTGAAAAAAATCGCCAATACAAGCTGAATTTTTCCTACAAAACCGGCGATATAATTACGGGCGGCGCCCCGATTTTACAAATAATTCTCAAAAAACCCGATTCGGAAACCTCGGACGGTATTGGCGGAGAAACAAAATTGTCGCTCAAAGAAAATGCCTGGGTTCAATCCTCGATCGAATTTGAAACCGACAACCGGACGGAAGCCGTCGAAATTAGATTGACCAGACAAAGCTGCGCCGAAAATTTATGCCCGATCTTCGGGAATTTATGGCTTGACGATTTTTATTTGCAAAAGAAAAATTAGGAAGCCATATTGTAAAGCGCTTTATTTGCCTTATTTTGGATTTCGCGTTTCGGCTGCGCTGTTTTATTTTCGAGCTTTGCCTCGGGAAGCAATCCCAATAAAAAACGGCGAATCTGCGAATCGTTCTCGGTCAAACAAAGCTGCTCGATAGTGGTAAGGGCTTTTTTGATCGCTTCCCGCGAATATGGGGCGATTTGGGCAATAAAGATTTTGGAATGGCTTGTTTTAGCGAGCCGCTCTTTATCGGTTTCCAATTCTTCCGCCAGTTTTTCGCCCGGTCGCATTCCGGTGAAGACGATTTCAATATCCTCGTAAGGTTTGAGACCGGAAAGTCTGATCGTTTCTTTCGCCAGGTCAAGAATCTTGACGGGTTCGCCCATATCGAGAATAAAAATCTCGCCGCCTT
>CADEFG010000426.1 GCA_902826505.1 uncultured Acidobacteriota bacterium | reverse complement strand
GACCGCCTCTAAACCTGGTGAGGGTTGGTTTTTTGAAAAATGATTTATGCACAGCCTTCAAATAAATAATCACGTCGCGACCGCAAAGTGTTCTGATTCCGATTACTTCTTGTTAAACTCATAGTTTAGAGCGAAATGAAAAACATCGAATCCCTGATAAAAGATTTGCCCGATGCCGAATCCGCACGGCGATTTCTTGACCAGTTCGCCGAGAAAAATCCAGCGCAAATTAATAAACTTCTCAAAAATGAAGGTTTGCTGTCCGACGTTTTGACGCTCGTTTCATTCAGTCCGCTGCTGGCGACAACTGTTTTGCAAACCCCGAATTATCTGTGGTGGCTGAACCGTCACCGAACGGAGTCGAAAATCCGCGATAAGGAAGAATTACTCGAATCGCTGGGGCGTTTTTCGCTCACGAATTCAATGATCGAGCCGCAGATTTTGCTCGCCAGATTTCGGCGGCGCGAGCTTTTGCGCATTTTTCTGCACGACATCCGGCGGCTCGCGACCATTTCGGAGATCACCGAAGAAATTTCAAATCTGGCGGACGCGATTTTGGAATACGCTTTGAGTTTGGCAAAACAGGAACTCGACAATCGCTTCGGCATTCCGCTTCAAACCGACAAAAAAGGGCGCGCCAAAAGAGCCGAATTTGGCGTGGTCAGTTTGGGCAAGCTCGGCTCCAAAGAATTAAATTATTCTTCGGATATCGATCTGCTTTTTGTTTATTCGGCGGAAGGCAAGACCTCGGGACAGGGCGCGAAAGGCGAAGTCACGAACCGCGAGTATTTTGTCAAACTCGCGGAATTCGTCGCCAAGCTCGTCGGTCAGCAGACGGGCGAAGGCGCAGCGTACCGCGTCGATCTGCGGCTCCGCCCGCACGGTCGCGTCGGTGCGCTTGCGCTCTCGGTCAGCGACACGATTCGGTATTATCGATCGGAAGCGCAAAATTGGGAACGACAGGTTTTGATTCGCTCGCGTTCGAGCGCGGGCGATGCGGAACTTTATAAGAAGTTTTTTGCCGAAACCGAAGATTTTATTTTTTCCCGAGAAGAAACGATCGAAAACGCGCTCGAAAACGTCCGGCTTTCAAAAGAAAAGATCAATCTCGAAAAAACCTCCGACAAAGGTTTTGATGTCAAACTCGGAAAAGGCGGAATCCGCGAGATCGAATTTATCGCGCAGGCTTTGCAGCTCGCCTACGGCGGACGCGACGAATGGCTGCGGGTTTCGCACACCTTAAAAAGTCTGGCGCGGCTTGCCGACCGGAATCTTTTGAGCGAGAACGAGTTGACCGAACTGTTCGACGCTTACGAATTTTTGCGCCGTCAGGAACATCTTTTACAGATGGAAAACGGTTTGCAAACGCATCTCGTGCCCGACGATGCGGAAAGACGAATTTTGTTCGCGAGGCGAATGAACTCGGCAAATTTAGAGGATTTTAACGCCGCTTTGGATTTTCATACGGCGAATGTTAACCGGATTTTTACGCGGGTTTTCGGCGAAAACTTATTAACACAAAAACGCCAGAGCGCCAAGACGCCGCCGGATTTAGAAGCGGAAATCGGGAATCTCGAACCGGCAACGAACGCTGAAAAACGGGCGACGAACAAAATTCAACCGATCCTTTCGTCGCTCGAAAAATCGGATCTCAAAATTTCTTTGAGCAAAAAAACGCTGAAAACTCTCGAAAAACTCTCGGCGGTTTCGCCGCATTTTGCGGAAATTATCGCGTCAAATCCGGCGTTGATCCGCGGCTTGCCAAATGCCGAAGACGATTTCAGCGAGAAAAATTATGCCGAGATTCTGCTCTCAAAAGTTAAAAAGGAAAACGGTTTTGCGCGTCGGTTGGCGGTTTTGCGGCAAATCTGGTCGCAGTTTTTGCTCGAGATCGTGACCTTTGATGTTTTTGAAAAAATCAGCCGGAAAGAAGCCAAGCAGCAGCAGACGAGGCTTGCCGAAGCGAGTCTGGAAACCGTGCTCTTTGTGACGAAAAGCGAACTGGAAAAAAGATTTTCGGTTGAAATAAACGACTTTGCTTTGGCGGTTTTGGGTTTGGGAAAGCTCGGCGGGAAAGGCATGGATTACGGCTCTGACCTGGATCTGATTTTAATCTATGACGACGAAAAGCCGTTGATCAAAAACGATTTATCGCAGGCGGAATTTTACGCGCGCGCCGTCGAAATCTTCGTCACGGCGCTTTCGGCGATGACCCGCGAAGGCAGTCTTTACCGCGTCGACCTGCGGCTTCGCCCGGACGGCAAAAACGGCGCGACCTCGATCGCCAAAACGGCGTTTCTCGATTATCTCAAAAACCGCTCGGCAATCTGGGAATGGCTCGCTTACGTCAAACTGCGGTTTGCCGGCGGCGATTTCGGGCTCGGCGAATACGTTGAAGCCGAAGCGCGGAAAATTATTCATCGAAAGGCTTTGAATGCCGATCAAAATGACTTGAAAAACGAAGCGTGGCGGATTCGCGAACGCCTCGAAGAAGAAAGATCGAGCTCGAAACGCGGCAGGGAAATCGACATCAAATTCGGTGCGGGCGGAATGCTCGATGTTTATTTCGCGATGCGTTTTTTGCAATTGCGTGACGCGATTCCCGACGTCGCGAAAGAGCGTTCGACCGATTTTATGCTCGAAAAGCTTTACGAAAACGCGTCTTTGAGCGCGGAAGATTTTGCCAATTTTTCGAACGGCTATTTGTTTTTATCGGAACTCGACCATCATTTGCGGCTGACCGTCGGACGTTCGACGCGTCTGCCGGTTGCCAATCAAAACGCTTTGCAAATAATTTGTCAAAGAATGAAACTTGCTTCGATCAACGATCTTCTCGAAAAACTGACCTTCCACCGCCTGAACATCCGCGCTTCATTTGAGAACATTTTTAAATAAATTGGTTGTGACAGTCAGGAAACTGTAACAATCCGCAAAATTAATGTTCCGCAACTGTTTATCCTCATAAAAGGAGATAAATATGAAACTAAAAAGTATTCCGGCGGCAACCTTGCTGTTGATCCTGGTTTTAAATGCTTTTTTGCCGGTTTTGGCACAAACAAACTCCGAGATTTTCGACAAAGTCGAACTGCTTGTGCCGAAGGGCGAAAAGGTCACCGAGAAAGGCGTTCGGTTGCGGTTTTTGGAAAATGAATTGCGGATCGAAACGATTGCCGACGGGAAGACGGTGAAAGCCTTCAAATACGCTGAGATCAAAGATGCCGAATATTCTTACAGCAAAAGTCCGCGTTGGAAAACCGGTTTGGGTTTGGGCGCGGCTTCGCTGCTTTTTCCGCCTTTGTTTTTTATCGCGATTCCGCTCGGGTTTACAAAACATCGTCGGCATTGGCTGACCATCACCAGTGCTGGCGATTACGCCGTTTTAAAGTTGAGCAAAAAAAATAGAAAACTCATTTTACCGGCACTCGAATCCAGAACCGGCGCTACTGTCAAAGGTTCGGGAGAAGACAAATAGAGTTATGAAAAATTGGTGCGCCACCAAAATTTTGTTGTTTTTGATCTGTTTAGCCTGCTTGGTCAATGCGCAGACCGAAACTTTGACCAATCTGCAAATCGTCGAAATGTCGAAGGTCGGGCTTGATAAACAGATCATTCTCAAAAAGATCAGCGATTCGCAAAATAATTTCGATGTCTCGGCAAACGCGCTGATCGAACTCAAAAAAGCGAATGTGCCGGACGAAATAATTGCTTTGATGCTCGAAAAAAGCGCGACAAAACGCGAACCAGGCATTTCAAACGTTTCAAACCAAAATTCGCAAATTTCAACCTTTTCCGAAAACCTGCCAACCAACGAAGCCAAGCAATATTCGCCGGCTGTTATCAGCGCGAAAGATGCTTTGCTCAACGCCAAAACAGTCGCACTCGAAAAATCCTCACTCAATCCTTCACGACAGGGTTTAGAAAAAGCACTTTTTAAGCGCAAGGAATGGCAAAAATACAATTTAACGCTGGTTCGCTACAAACAGGACGCGGATATTTATATCGAAATCGGGCGAATTCCGTTCAGCTGGATCACGCATCGCTACGTTTTTCGCATTTACGACCGCCAAAGCGGAACGATTATAACCGCCGGAGAAACAACCTCGTGGGGAAGTCTGGCGGAAAATCTAGCCCGTGAGATCACGCAAAAAATGGATTCCGTTTCGGGGAAATAATTTTATGAAAAAAATATTCTTTTTAATGTTAATTCTTTCACAGCTTACTTTTGCCCAGACCTCGCCGAGCATTTATGAAGCGGAAATATTGAAAAATCCGAACAGAGGCGGAAAAGATACGCGCGAGGTAAACGCCGTTTTGGAATTCGGAAAGGAAACTTTGAAAATCACCTCACGCCGCAAGAAAGAAATTTTCAAGGAATTTAAATATTCCGACATTAAATATATCGAACATTCGTATTCCAAAACGCCGCTGGTGACGGCGGCGACAAGAACGGCAGTTTTGGCTTTGCTGACAGGCTTGCCGCTCTTTTTTTCAGAAAACGAAAAGCACTGGCTGACGCTCGGAACGGACAGCGATTTCGCTGTTTTGAAGATTGAAAACGATAATTACCGGCTACTAAAAATGGAATTTCTGGTGAGAAATTTTGAAGTCATCAATGTTAACGAAAATCGGTGAAAAACTAAATACTGGGTATTCTAAATTATTTAACACACTTAACTTAGCGCCTTTGCGCCTTTGCGGGAAATAATTGCTTAAATATTTTCGATAGTCGGAAAACACTTCCTCACAAGAAACTTCTAACAAACCTCGTTGAAATTCGGGATTTGCTCAAACCAACAGTGCGGGCAGAACAGATTTTTCCGGCGTTGTTCAAGCGAAAAGGTCGCCGACAGCGGCAAGCGTTCGACGACGAATTTCTCGTCATCGTTTAATTCTTCCCAACTTTTCAGCGACGGAAACTGACATTTCGGACAAATTTT